>JANPBZ010000137.1:0-4373 GCA_031430695.1 Ilumatobacteraceae bacterium | reverse complement strand
CTCTCCGAGCTCGACAGTTCGACGCGCCTGTATCGCCAGTTGTGGCGCCTGGGTGAGGTCTACGAGAAGCGGCGCACCGGAGCCGAGCTTCCACTCAGCCAGCAACAGTTGGCGTCGATGACGGGTGTTGGGCTGAGGATCACCAACCGGGTGCTCAACGAGGCGCGTGCCGAGGGCATCCTAGAAACCGGCAAGAGGCGCATCGTTGTCAACGACTGGGCGATGGTGCGGCGGCGGGCGGGTCTGCGCTATCGCACCGATTGACGTAGAGGCCTTGGCGGCCGATCGTCATCCAAGCCGCAACAGCGACAATCGCCGCTGGAATGGTTGCGTTCCAGCCGAACAGTTCCGTAGCGATCGCCACACCGGCCACAGCGATCTGGGCGGCGGTTGTGAACAACGTCGCCAGCCCACACGCGGCGAGCAATGCCGGTGACATGTGCAGTGGTCCGGCCAACGTCGAACCCAGCGTGGCGCCGATCACGAACTGCGGGATGACTTCGCCACCCACGAATCCGGTACCGAGGGCAATCACGGTGAACACCATCTTCAACACCGGGTCCCACCAATCGACGTGTGCACCGCTGACCGCGTTGCCGAGCAGTGGCAGCGACAACCCCGAGTAGTCGCGACCGACCAGCGCGGCCAGCGCGATGGTGGCGAGGCCACCGATGACCGGTCGAAATGGCGGCCAGGAGATGTGACTTGTGACTCGATCGCTGAGACGGTCGCCCAACCACATGTACAGCCGGCCGGCGAGACCGAACAGTGATCCGGCAATCAACAACTTGAACGGCAGTGCCGGCGTCCAATCGGGAATCGGCAGGTGTGGATACTCCGTGTGCGCGTTGCCGAGCCAGTCCACCGTGAGGTTGCCGACCGCAGCAGCGGCAGCACACGTCAGAAGTGAATGAATGCCGCGCCGCTTAGTGAGTTGAACGGCGAACAGGATCCCAGCGAACGGCGTGCCGACGATCGCGCTGAATCCCCCGGCCAGCGATGCAACGAGCAGTAGTTGGCGATCGTCGTGACGCAACTTCAGGAATCGGGCACCGGTATCGGTGATCGACGCCGACATTTGCACGGCGACACCTTCGCGACCAACCGACGCACCAAACAGATGCCCGGCAACCGAGCAGCCGAGCGCCATCGGTGCCATCCGTGCCGGAACCCCACTACGTAGGGTGCGGGCCTCGTGGACGGCCAGTCGTGTGCCACGGGCGGAGGCGCCGGCGAAGTAGGTGTATACGGCCCCGATCGCCAAGCCGATCACAGGGAGTAGCCACAGCAGCCAGCCGTGATCGGTGCGCGTGCTCGTTGCCCAGGTCAGCGCCTCGAGAAAAGCAAATGACGTGGCTCCGGCCAATCCGCCACTCACTGCCGCAAGCGACAGTAGACGAACGATTCGGGGCACGCCGTCACCATATTCGGCGGCGTGACAAACTCAACGTGACACCCCTTCCGTAGGATTGAACTCACTATGACTCCGCCGAACGACGTTGCCACGACCCAGCGTGTCGCGCTCGACCTCGACTCGCTGAACCCCGACCAGCTCGATGCCGTCGTGCATCGAGGAGGTCCTTTGCTGGTCGTGGCCGGTGCCGGTTCTGGCAAGACGCGGGTACTCACGCATCGGATCGCCCATCTCATCGATGAGGGCATGCCGCCGTCAGCAATCCTGGCAATCACCTTCACCAACAAAGCCGCTGAGGAGATGCGCCACCGAGTTGCCCATCTGGTCGGCCCGGTCACCCGGGCGATGTGGGTGTGCACCTTTCACGCCGCCTGCGTTCGCATCCTGCGGGCCAACGGCGATCGGCTCGGCTATCCACGCACGTTCAGCATCTACGACCAGGCCGATGCCCAACGTCTGGCCGGTTACGTCGTCCGCGACCTCAACCTCGACGCCAAACGGTTCCCGCCGCGCGCCGCGCACGGCCAGATCAGCCTGTGGAAGAACGAGTTGATCACACCCCAGCAGGCTGTCGAGCGGGCGGCCAACATCTTCGAACGCAAGCACGCCGACATCTACACCGACTACCAAATTCGTCTGTTGAAGGCCGGTGCCATGGACTTCGACGATCTGTTGATGAAGACCGTCGAGTTGTTCACTTCTCACCCCGATGTCTTGGCTCACTATCAACAACGGTTTCAGCACGTGCTCATCGACGAGTACCAAGACACCAACATGGCGCAGAACGAGATTGCCTTGGCGCTCGCCCACGAACACGAGCAGATCACCATCGTTGGCGATCACGACCAAAGCGTCTACCGCTTCCGCGGGGCCGACTTGCGCAACATCTCTCAGTTCGAAGAGGCATTCGACAACGTGACCACGATCGTGCTCGACCAGAACTACCGCAGCACACAAGCCATCCTCGACGCAGCCAATGCCGTCATCACCAACAACCCCGGCCGCAAGGACAAGCAGTTGTGGAGCGACCTGGGTACTGGCGAGCGGATCACCCGCTATCACGCCGAGGACGAAGGCGACGAGGCCACCTGGGTGGCACGCACCATGCAGTCGCTGCAGAGCGAGGCCACGTTCATGTGGAAGGAGATGGCCACCTTCTACCGCACGAATGCACAGAGTCGTGTCGTCGAAGAAGCGCTCATGCGCTTCGGCATTCCCTACAAGGTCGTTGGCGGCACGCGGTTCTACGATCGTCGTGAGATCAAAGACGCCATGGCCTATCTGCGCGCGGTCGCCAATCCGGCCGACGAGGTCAGTGTCAAGCGAGTGCTCGGCGTGCCGAAGCGGGGCGTCGGCGAGTCGAGCGTCGCCAAGCTCGATGCGCTCGCGGCCAGCATGGGTGCGACGTTCGTCGAAGCCATGCGGCACGCCCACGACGCCGGCCTCACCGGGTCGGCGGCACGTGGCGTCGAGTCGTTCGTACGCCTGCTCGACGACCTTGCCGTGCGAATCGACGATGGGCCGGGCGACCTGTTGCAGGCAGCGTTGGACGACAGTGGCTACCTCGCTGAATTGGAAGCAGAGGGCTCGGTCGAATCAGCAGGACGAATCGAGAATCTGGGCGAACTCGTCGGGTCGGCGCGGGAGTTCACGCGGCTCGATGAGTTCCTCGAACAGGTGGCGCTCGTAGCCGACACCGACGATCTCGACGACGACAACCGTGTTGTGCTCATGACCCTGCATTCCGCCAAGGGCCTCGAGTTTCCTGCCGTGTTCTTGATCGGCATGGAAGAAGGCATCTTTCCTCACAGCCGGGCGCTCACCGAGCCGGTCGAACTCGAGGAGGAACGACGCCTCGCCTACGTGGGTATCACCCGCGCTCAGCAGCGCCTGTTCCTCGCGCACGCCTGGAGCCGACAGTTGTTCGGCAGCACCAACTACAACCCGCCGTCGCGCTTCATCGACGAGATACCCGCCGAACTGATCGACCAGATCGGGGCAGTCAGCGGACGGTCTACCTACGGTCGGCAGAGCTATCGAGCCCGCGACGAATGGTCGAACCCGCCGCCGTATCGCCGAGTCGACCGCAACGACGACGGAGAAGCCGACCGGCATCGTGATCGTGTCGTCGAGGCCGCACTCGTTGCAGGTCAGCGGCCGGCGCAACCGTCGCCGTCGAATGCACAACTGATCGGCTTGCGGCTCGGTGACGATGTCGAACACCCCGCGTTCGGCGAGGGTGTGATCATCGACATCCGCGGGCATGACGACAAGGCCGAGGCCACGATCCGATTCCGCGACGGCGGAACCAAGCACCTATCGCTGGCGTGGGCGCCGCTGAAGAAGCTGTGATGGGCGACACCATGACCTGCCACAGTGCCGAGACGTTGCACAAGCGGCTGATGCTCACCCGGGCGTGGGCAGGCCTCGTGATCGTCTGGTCGGTGCTTCGTACCATCATCATCTGGGCGGCGCTCGGTGATTACGGGTTCAATCCGTGGATCTACCTCTCCATCGATCTCGTGTGCGCCACGGTCGATGCAATCACCACTCCGCGCATGGTGCTGTACTTCATTGACAGCCATTACAAGTTGGCAGTGAAGTGGTTTGTCGTTTCGCTCGTCGCCTTCATCATCCCCGACGTCTACATCTTCGTCGGCACCCGGTCTCTTCCCGGCAGGGTCATCGCCGTGTTGTGCTCCGTGATCATCGCGATGACGGCGCTTGCGGGCATCAGCATCTTCCGCAAGATACGCAAGGGCCGGCTCGAAGTGGCGCTCGCCGAAGCAGCCGCGGCCACACACGGCCATGCTTGAATTGGGTCATGAAAGCAGCGATCCTCGTCGAGAGTCTGACCGGCAATACCTGGAAGGCGGGCGAGATGATCGCCGGCCAGTTGCAGCAGGCCGGGTGGGGCATCACCGCACTGACGCGTGTCCGCCAGCCCGACTACGCCGCT
>JANPBZ010000136.1:0-18087 GCA_031430695.1 Ilumatobacteraceae bacterium | reverse complement strand
CCCGAACCGACGATTGGAGTTGCGTTGACTGATCTCGCCCCTACCCATGCTCGTCATGTCGATGTCCAGGGGGGTGTGCGAACTCGGATCGTGCTCGACACCTCGGTGCTCGTCGCCGACCCGTCGTGTATTGCCAGCTTCGTTGGCGTCGACGTGGTCATCCCCCTGACGGTCATCGAGGAGCTCGACGGCCTGAAGAGCCGGCCGGACGACGTGGGTCGGGCAGCGCGCACCGCGCTGCGCACGGTCGAAGAGTTGCGGGTGAACGCGGGAGGATCACTTGCCGACGCCACGCCGGTGGGCGACGGTTCGTCGGCCAGCACCGTGAAGATCGAGATCAACGGCGTCCAGAAGCACCTCCTGATCGAGCATGGCCTCGACCCGTCGCTGCCCGACAACCGCATCATCGGCGCCGCGCTCGGCCAGCAGATGCACGGACCGACCTGTGTGGTGTCCAACGATGCCGCGCTCCGCATCAAGGCAGCGCATCTCGGCTTGCAGGCCGACGAACATCGCCCGGTCGGTCGAAGCCTGGCAACACGTCCAGCCGGATGGGGTACCTACGAGGCCGCCCATGAATCGATCGACTGCCTCTACGCGGCTGGTGCCATCGCCATCGATTCGGTTCCGGCCTGCAGCCACCTCCATGAGAACGGATTTGCCGTCCTTCGCTCTGGGTCGCAGTCAGCGCTGGCCCGCCGCGTTGACGACGACCTCATGCTGTTGCACCACAACGCTCCCGAGGCCTGGGGTCTGCGGGCCCGATCGAAGGAACAGCGTTTCGCCCTCGAACTGCTGCTCGACCCCGATGTCAGTGTGGTGGCACTCGATGGTCGCGCCGGCACCGGCAAGACGCTGCTGGCCATCGCTGCCGGTCTCGAGCAGGTGGTCGAGACCCGCCGCTACGAACGACTCGCGGTGTACCGCCCGTTGGTTCCGGTGGGCCGGGCCGAGGTTGGTTTCCTGCCCGGCACGCTCGAAGAAAAGCTCGATCCGTGGATGTCGGCCATCCACGATGCGATCGTCGCCCTCACCGATCAGCGCAGCAGCAACGACGCCAATCGCCTGATCGACGAACTGGTCGGCCGCAATCAGCTGTCGTTGGAGTCGGTCACATTCCTGCGCGGCCGCTCGTTGCATCGCCAGATCGTGGTGGTCGACGAGGCCCAGAACCTCGAGCCGACCACGCTGAAGACCGTGCTGACCCGCATTGGTGAGGGCACCAAGGTGATCTTCACGGGCGACACCAGCCAGATCGACGCCCCGTACATGGGCGAGTCGAACAACGCGCTCGCGGTGTTGATCCAAGCCTTTGGCGGTCAACGCTGCTTCGGGCACATCACCTTGACGTCGTGCGAACGCAGCGCCGTCGCCAGCCTCGCCGCCGAACTGTTGTAGCCGCGGTGGAGTGTTTGCCGCCCACCCGGGGTGGCGGCAAACACTCCGTTGGGCGGAACCGGGCCGGAAACACTCGCATGTGGGGCGTGGGATGTGGGCGCGAGTCACCCCGCGTCACACCCCAGGCGTATGGTTGGGATCATGGATGTGGAGCTCGACGACATGCGGTTCGCGGTCGTCGATGTCGAGACGTCGGGCCTGTCACTTCGCCGACACCATGTGCTGCAGATCGGCCTGGTCGTGATCAATGGCAACGGTCGAGTGCTCGATCGATGGTCCAGCCTGGTCGCCCCGCGGCGGCGGTGGTGGTTCCGCGTCGGGCCGGTAGGCATCCATGGCATCCGTCGTCAGATGGTGCGGGCTGCGCCGCCGGGTAGTCAGGTGTTGACCGAGCTGGCCTCACGTTTGGCCGACGCCCACTTCGTGGCCCACAACGCGGCGTTCGATGCCGAGTTCTTGCGCAAGGCCAGCAAGACGCATGGCGTGGTGGTTCCGATCGACAATCCACTGTGCACGCTGACGCTGTCGCGCCGTCTCGACCCCGATCGACAACTCTCGCATCGTCTCGGCGATCTGTGTGCCCGCTACGGCATCGACCTGGTGCGACCGCACGACGCCCTCGCCGATGCCGACGCCACAGCGGCAGTCCTGCCCCACCTGTTGCGCGCCCACGGCATCACCAGTGCCGCTCAGCTGTCGGTCACGTCGTAGCGCTCCAGCAGTTGCCGGGCGGCATCTGCGCCCAGGTCGTGCCACTCCGCCGGCTCGAGCACAACGGCGTGCGGGCCCAGTCGCAGCAGCAATGTGCGCAGCCACTGCTCGCTGGCCACAGCCATACTGACCACCATCACTCCCGACGTGTCGTCGTGGTGCTCGTCGCGTAGCGGATACCGCTCAGCCGCCCAGCGAGCCTGCGGGGCGAGGCGCAGCACCACCGATGGCACGTCACCATCGGTGAACCATTGATCGCCGCTCGGCGGCACGATCGTGCTGGATCCCTTTGCCGGCGCGTCGATCACGCCGGTGCGCTCCCAGTGCTCGAAACGGTCGATACGGAACGTGCGCGACTCACCCGAACGACTGTCATCGGCGATCACGTACCAATGCCCGCGATCGAGGAAGATCGACCTCGGGGTGATCTCACGCTCGGTCTCCTCGTCTCGATTTGCCGACCAGTACCGCACGCTCAAACGGGCGTTGTCGTTGACGGCGGAAGCCAAGTCGCCGGTCGCCGGCGGCTGTGGCACGTCGACCACCACCCCGTCGTCGCCGAGCACGCCGGCCAACTTGTCGAGAGCCCTGGCCAGTGCGCCGTCGGGATCAGCGCCGGGCAGTTGCATCGCTGCCCTGCCCGACGACAGCAGGGCAAAGCCCTCGGGTGCGGTGAGGCGCAGCGGTTTGGTGAACAGCCGTGGCAGGCCGGCGAACACCACGCCTTCGTCGATGAAGACGTCGATCATCTCGTCGATGAACGGTGGCAGGCCACAGAGCGCGGCGAGCTCGAGGTCGCCGATCAATTCGGCTTGGGTCAGTTCGAATCGGGCGGCCATTTCGGCCACGGGAACCTCACCACGCTCCATCAGCCACGGCAACATCACCAACAGCCGGCGCAGCCGTTCGGCCGAGCGACGCGGCCCCCGGCGAGGGGTCACGACCGACTCGCCATCGACCGCAACCAGTCGACCAAACCATCACGCACATCCGCCGGGGCCACGACCTCGGCATGCACTCCCCAGCCGAACAGCCACGACCGAAACGCATCGAGATTGCTGCAGGGCACCTCGACCTCGACACCGTTGTCGGCCAACCGGCGAACAACCGACTCCTCGCCGAGCTCGCGAACCACGAACGTCGCTCGTGTGCCGTCGATGCGCACAATCGCAGTCTGGCTGCCCTCGCCCAGCTCCTTCGGGTCCGCGGGGAAGACGGTTCGCGGGTCGAAGTTGTCGGGGCGTTCGAACGCTTCGCCCTCGCCCTGCTCGATCGAGCCCTCGATGCGGTCGACCCGATAGGTGCGCACCTCGAGATGACCGAGGTCGTGCCCGATCACATACCAGAAGCCTTCGCGAAGGAGCAGCGCATAGGGCTGCAGGGAGCGCTGTGCTGCGTGGTAGCGAAAGTCGATGGTTGCGCGAGCAGCGATCGCCTCGCGCAGCGACGGCAACAGCTCGAGTTGCGGGAGATTGGCGGTGATCGATGCAGAGCTGTCGGCGACGCCGCCGAGTTTCAACATTCCGAACTCGGCTTCGGAGGTGCGCGCCGCGGCGACGGCCACCTGTAGCGCCCGACGCTCGTCGTCGGTCAGGTCGAGGTCGCGCAGTTCATAGCGATCCCGGTCGACTCGATACGCCGTCTGGCCGGCGTGGGTACCGCCGAGCACCGCTGTCTCGATCGGTACGCCAACGTCGCGGAGCAAACCCTTGTCGCGTTCGAAAGCGCCGCGCATCGCTGTGTGCCCTGCCGGATATTGGTCGCCCAACTGATTGACGATGTCGTCGAGGGTCAGTGGCACTCGCGTCTCGAGCAGCAGCGCGAGCAGGTTGGTGGTGCGCTCCAGCTGATCGGTCATGAGAGCGAGCGTAGGGAATTCGGCACCACATCGGCATACCCTGATCCAATGTCGGATCGCATGCCGGTGCTCGACCAGCTCCCCGTGGTGAGTGAGAAGCGGATGGCGGTTCGAGTCACCCCCGATGCCCGTCGGCAGATCGCTGCCGGCCATCCGTGGATCTTCAACGAGTCGATCTCGTCGATCAGCCATCGTGGCGTGGTCGGCGATCTCGCCGTGATCTTCGACAACGATCGCAACTTCGTGGCCATTGGATTGTGGGATCCAGGGTCGCCGATCCGGATCCGGGTCCTCCACCACGGCAAACCGGCCACCATCGACACCGCCTTCTGGCAGCAGCACATCGCCGCCGCGGTCGAGCGCCGGGCCGCTATCGGCGACGACACCAACGGCCACCGGGTGTTGAACGGCGAGAACGATGGCTTCCCCGGGCTGGTGCTCGACCGGTACGCCGACACATTGGTGCTGAAGCTCTACAGCCCGGTCTGGATACCGCACGTCCGCTCACTCGTGCACGTGATCGATGAGCAGTTCGAGCCGGTCGCGCTCGTGCTGCGCCTGGCGCGCACGATGGCCGACCAACGCCTGCACGGCCTGACCGAGGGCATGGCGTTGATCGGCGAGACGCCGACGGCGCCGGTGCTCTTCCGTGAGAACGGGCTGACGTTCGAAGCCGACGTCGTGCACGGCCAGAAGACCGGCCACTTCCTCGACCAGCGCGAGAACCGGGCCCTGGTCGGTTCAATGGCTGCGGGCATGCGGGTGCTCGACATCTTCGCTGCCACCGGCGGGTTCGGTGTGTACGCCGCCGCAGGCGGAGCTACCAGAGTGACCAGTGTCGACCAGAGCGAGCCAACCCTTGCCGCCGCCGAGCGCAACTTCGCCCACAACGCTGCGCTACCCAACGTGCGCCACTGCGAACACGACGCGATGATCGGCGACGCCTACGAAGTGATGGATCGACTGATCCAGCGACGCAAGCACTACGACATCGTGGTCGTCGATCCACCGGCGTTCGCACAACGCAAGTCGAACATCGAACGCGCGTTGCACGCCTACGGTCAACTCACGCAGCGCGCCGTGCAACTCGTGCGCACCGACGGCCTACTCGTACAGGCGTCGTGTTCGAGCCGCATCACCGAGGAACAATTCTTCGCGACTGTGCGCGGCTCGGCGCAGCGCGCCGGCTTTGACCTGGTCGAAGTGCGGCGCACCGGACACGCCGTCGATCACCCGGTGACCTTCGCCCAGGGCGGATACCTGAAGGCATTGTTCGCCAGAGTGATCCCGCTCGACTAACCGGCCAACTCCGCGCGCAGGCGTTCGGCGCGATCGGTGAGGTGAAATGTGATCGGCTCGAAATGAGCGAGGCAGCCATCGACGAGCTGTCGGGCCGCCGTCCGGTCGGCGGCGGACGGGGATCGCGAGAGATGCTCGGCGTACCAGAACCGTGATGTCGAGGCGGGCAGGGCGCTACCAACCTGCACCTCGAGGGCGATGCCGCGTTGAAACAGGTCGTCGGCCACGTCGCGATGTCCTTGCAGCGACGCCAGCCCTGCCAGCGCCGTGTCGGTAGCCCCGAGAACCCAGATGGTCGAGGGGCTGAGCAACAGCTGACCCGAATACGGTTGGAGCAAACGCTCGATCGCTGGAGCGTGCGCCGTCGAGCTGGTTCGCACACACAGTTCGGCTAGGTGGGCGAAGAGCAGCGGCCGCTGCGCCACCTGCAGCTTGGCGTCTGCAAAATCGTCGTCGGCGAAGTGGTCGAGCACAGCGCGGCCGCCGTCGGGATCGTCGTCGAGCTCAAAACATGCCAGTACGGCGCGCATGCTGGCAGTACCCGGCGTATCCACCCACGGCCGCACCAAGTCGGCGGCGGCGCGATGCCGGCTACGCCATCGCAACAGGCTCCACTGCTGCGACCGAAACGACAACTCGACGATTGGGTGCGCCTTCCACGAGTCCGCCGCCGATGCGTTGTGTTCCGCGTCGACATACCGCTCGTCGAAGACCAGCTCGATCGTCTCCCACAGGCACGACCACGGACGGGCGTACGTGCCGTTCGGTCGTCGAGCCAGCAGCCTCAACCCTTCGGCGGCACGCTGCCAGCCCGCGCGATCGCCTCGCTGTAGATGGGCGGTGCCACCGATCAGATGTGCCTGGGTCTGCAACATGATGTCGTCGAGTTCAACAGCTGTTTCGCACAGCGCGTCGGCCAGCCCCACCATCTCATCGACCAGTGGCGACCCGCGCAATGCCGAAGCCCGGGCGAACGTGGCCTGCGCGGCGGCGCGGCGATCGCCGACGCGAACTGCAATAGCAGCGGCCTCCACGATCTCGGCGTGACGATTCTCGGCAACACCCGGCGTGACTGCGCGGTGAAAGGCGCGGTAGCTGAGCAGCATCGAGCGCTCGATCGAGTCGTCGGGCCCGAGCGCATCGATCGCCTCGTCGAACAATGCTGCCGTCTCAGGGGCGAGGCGAACGATGAGGGCGTGCGTGCCGATGCCGAGGGCCACGCGGGCCAATCGATCGGCGCGGCCCTCCGCCCGCGCCACCTCGGCGGCGGCAAGAAACGCTTCGGTGTATCCGGCGACGTTCGACAGCGCGACGTGCGCGTCGCCGAGACCAACGAGCGCCGCATACCGTCGTTCGTTGTCGGTGGACTGGGCCTGATCGATCTGGGCTTGATCGAGAAGCATCAGCGCATTCCCGAAGTGGTCGATTGCCGTTTCGAACGCAGACATCTGCAGTGCCCTGGCACCGGCGGCCAATGTGGCATCGACGGCCAGCCCCGTATCGCCGGCGAGTACTCCTTCGGTGAGGTGGTAGGCAACAGCATCGACATCCTCGAAGCCCGCTGCCTGCAGCGCCACCCCTACCGACCAGTGCAATCTGACACGGCGAGTCGTACCCAGATCCCCGTACAGCTTCTGGCGCACGAGCGCATGAGTGAAGGCATACCGGCCGGGCTGCTTCGGGTCAGGCTGGATCAAGCCGGCGCGAATCGCCCCGTCGAGGTATGCGAGCAACTCGCTCTCGACCACCCGATTCAGCGACGCGAGCGTGGCCAGATCAAACTCTCGCCCCAGCACCGAGGCGATCTCCAGCACCTGAACCGAGGCTCGGCGCAGTCGCGCCACGCGTTGACCGAGCAGGTCGCGCACACCCTCGAACATGCCGAGCCGATCCACGGACACGTCGAGCGCAGAGGATCCGGTGAGTTCACCCGACAGGTCCGACTCGACCACATGGGCCAGCACTTCGCCGACAAAGAAGGGATTGCCGCCCGTCTCGGCCAGCATGGCGCTGACGAGCTCGGGCGACGGCGGATGATCAAGCCGTGTCGTCAGGAACTCGCTGAGCTCTGCTTCGGACAGGCCATGCAGAGCGACTCGCTCGAAGAGCTCGTCGCGGCGGAGGTCGGCCAAGGTCTCGACGAGCGGCGATCCATCCAGCTCAGTGTCTCGATATGTGCCTATCAAAAGAATCGGGGACTCGGGAGCAATGAGCACCAGGTGGCGCAGCAACTGCAGCGACGGAGCGTCGGCCCATTGCAGATCGTCGAGCACGATCACCATTGGCCCGTCGGCGGTGGCAGCGAGCAGGAGTGAAGCGATGGCTTCGAAGAGGCGATGTCGTTCGGAGTCCGCGGCGGGTCGTGGTGGGAAGTCAATCGCAGGGTATCGCCGCCGGACGTCGGGCAGCACTTTGACGATCTCGCTGCCGTGCATGGCGACATGGTCGGCAATGATCTCGTCGGGCAGGTGGGCGATCAGGTGATCGAGCACACCGATCCACAGCTGGAACGGACCGCCGAGACCCTCCTCACATCGTCCGGCCAGAACGACAGCCCCAGCGTCGTACATCGTCGCTGCCGCTTCGCGCGACAATCGTGATTTCCCGATCCCGGGTTCACCCACCACGAAGACGAACTGGCGTGCACCTGTCGTCGCCTCCTTGAACGCTCTCAGGAGGATCTCGCGCGCCGAATCACGCCCGACGAACTCGCCGGCACTCGGGGCAAAGCGGTCGGGCAACGGGATCTGCGCCAACGCCGGCAGCTGCCAGACCACCTCGTACGTGCTGACCGGGCTGGCGAGACCCTTCAACTCGAGCTCGCCTCGCGACTCGAACTCGTGAGCACCCCGAGTGCCGGCGAGCAGGCGAGCGACGTCGGCGACCAGGATCTGCCCGCCGCAGGCCGTGGCACACAACCGAGCCGCCTCGACGACCGGCGTTCCGTGAAGATCGCCATCCTCGCTCACCACATCGCCGGCCGAGATCCCGATCGCGAGGTGGAGATGCTGCCGTTCTGGCTGTTGCCTGTTGAGTCGGGCGATGCCACGCTGCATCGCCGAGGCGCAGGCAATGGCGTGTGACGCCGCACCGAAGGCGATGTGCAGGCCATCGCCGGTTGACTTGACGACGTGCCCGCTGTGGTGTGTCACTGCAGTGGCCAACACCCGATCGTGTTCGTGACGAAGCCCGTCGAACGTGTCGTCGCCCAGCAACACCCGCTGCGCGGTCGAGTCGCGGAGGTCGGTGAACAGCACTGTACGCGTCTCCGCGTGACTCAAGACCAAGACTCCACCGCTACCCCTCGCTCGCGATTCGCTGATCATACGCGAGCGCGAACACCCCTTTTTCCAACTGCTGATCGTGGCGGTCGTGATCTACACGGTGCGGTTGGCGCGATACCACTCGATCAACGCAGCGGTCGATGAGTCGTGCTGCGGCACGTCCGTGCCGACGAGCTCCGGCGTGATGCGATTGGCCAGAGCCTTGCCCAGCTCGACCCCCCACTGATCGAAACTGTTGACGTCCCACACGCACCCCTGCACGAACACGATGTGCTCGTACAGCGCGATCAGTTGGCCGAGCACGTTCGGGGTCAAGCGCGGGGCGAGGATCGTGGTGCTCGGCCGATTGCCGGGGAACACGCGATGGGACTGCTGGTGGGCGGGAATGCCTTCGGCAATCACTTCGTCGAGTGTCTTACCGAAGGCCAGCGCCTCGCCCTGGGCGAACAGATTGGCCATCAGCAGATCGTGTTGTTCGAGCAGCGGATGGTTGGGTTGGGCGAAGCCGATGAAGTCGATCGGCACGAGCCGCGTGCCCTGGTGCAGCAACTGGTAGAAGGCGTGCTGACCGTTGGTGCCCGGCTCGCCCCACACGATCTGCCCGGTGCTCGTTGCCACACCTTCGCCATCGAGGCGCACGCTCTTGCCGTTGGACTCCATGTCGAGTTGCTGCAGGTAGGCGGGAAACCTTCGCAGCTCGTGGGCGTACGGCAGCACGGCCTTGGTCTCGGCGCCGAGCACGTTGGCGTACCAGATCCCCAGCATCGCCATGACCACCGGGGCGTTGAGGTGCAGGGGTGCTTCGACGAAGTGTCGGTCGATGGTGTGGAATCCGTCGAGGAACTGCCGGAATCGAGCGGGCCCGATCGACAGCGCCAACGACAGCCCGATGGCCGAATCGACCGAGTACCGCCCACCGACCCAGTCCCAGAAGCCGAACATGTTGGCCGTGTCGATTCCGAACGCGGCAACCTCGAAAGCATTGGTGCTGACCGCGACGAAGTGCTTGCTGACGGCGGCTTCGCCGAGCGCGGCCACGAGCCAGTGCCGGGCGTGACCGGCGTTGGTCAGTGTCTCGACGGTGGTGAAGGTCTTCGAACTGACGATGAACAGTGTCGTCGCCGGATCGAGATCGGCAAGGTTGCGAGTGATGTCAGCGCCATCGACGTTGCTGACGTACCGACAACGCAGGTTGTGGTCACCGAACGCCTCGGTCGCCAGGAACGCCATCGCCGGGCCGAGATCGCTGCCGCCGATGCCGATGTTGACGACGGTCTGCATCGTCTCGCCGGTCGCCCCGCGCCATGCCCCACTGCGCACCCGATCGGCGAACGTGGTGATGCGACCGAGCACGTCGTGCACGTCGGGAACGACGTTGTGCCCCTCGAGCATCACCACCGCATCGCGTGGCGCACGCAGAGCCGTGTGCAACACGGCACGCCGCTCGGTGACGTTGATGGCTTCCCCGGCGAACATCGCTGCCCGTCGCGCCTCGACACCGGCGGTGCTTGCTACCGCCAGCAACCTGCGCACGACGTCGTCGTCGATCTGATGCTTTGCATAGTCGATCAGCAGGTCTCCGGCCTGCAGGCGATAACGCGCCGACCGCTGAGGATCGTTGGCGAACAACGAGCGCAGGTGCGCCGGCGGAGCCGTCGACTGCAGTGCCGACCAGGCGGGTGTCGTCGTGATGTCCATCGTGGCCAGACGCTAACGGCCGTGGTAGGGCAGCCGCGCTGCCGCCGGGCTGTCGAGAACCACCGTGGTGTTGCCACGTCCAACGCGATCCACCGGCAGCGCGTGGTCGTGCAACAGCCACCGTTCGATGATCGGGGCCTTGGCCGAACCGGTGGCCAGCACCAGTCGGCGACGGGCCGCATTGACGACGGGAACGGTCAGCGTCATGCGCATCCTGCCTTGGTACTCCCCCGACATCGCCACCATCCCGACATTGTCGATGACGGGATCACCGGGCGGCCACGATGCCGTATGGCCGTCGTCCCCAACACCGAGGTGGACGACGTCCAGCCGATCGGGCAGCAGCGCCGCGTACTGATGCATCGCCACCTCGAGGTCTGACGCGGTGACCGGCATCAGCCGGATCGAGGGCCGATGCGGCCGCAGGACGTCGAGCAACGTTGCGTTGCGGTCGGGGTCACCATCGGGCGCGACGCGTTCGTCGACCTGGAAGACGGTCGTCGCCGGCCAGGGCACGGGCAGTTCGGCCAGTTGGGCCAGCATCAGTGCCGGCGTCGATCCGCCGCTGAGCGCAATTGAAGCGGTACCTCGTCGCGAAACGGCGTTGCATAGCTGTCGGGCGACCCACGCTGCAGCTTCGCCGGCGGCCGCGTGCGGGTCGGGAGCGACGACGATGTCCATCGATACTCAGTGCCGTGGCGCGATGATGCGAGTCAGGAACTCGACAACGGCCGTGGCGAACGCGTCGTTGTGATCGCCCGCCACCATGTGATGAGCATCGCCGATGTCGGCGAACTCGGCGTGCGGCACCAGCAACAAGAACTCGGCAGCAGCCTCGAGACTCAATACATCGCTGCGCTGACCGCGGACGAGCAGCACGGGGAGCTGCAGATGTCGGGCGTGCGTGGCAAAGATGTCGAAGTCGACGCTGGAGCGCGGCCGGTTGCCGGCCATGAACTGCGGGTCCCAGTGCCATCGGAAACGACCATCGTCACCCTGGCGCAAATTGCGAGCGAGACCGTCGCTGCTCGACGGTCTCGGCCGGTGCGGAAGGTACTCGGCCACGGCATCGGCGGCCTCGTCGACGGTGGCGAAGCCCTGTGGATTGCCGCGCATGAAGCTGACAATGCGCTCGACACCCTCAGCCTCACTGCGATGAGCGATATCGACCAGTACCAGGCATGATCCGGAGGAGGTTTGGTGGTTGGCGGCTCGCGTGCCTTCGGTCCACAGCCCGGCGAGTCCCCCCATCGACGCCCCGACGATGGCCGGGCGGTCGAGCTCGCGACACCAGGCCTCGACGTCGGCCATCTGCGCAGTCAACGAATAGTCGCCGAGCGGGTCCCATCCCGACTGGCCGTGGCCACGAAGATCGGCGTTGACCGCATAGAAGCCGGCGACGCTCAGCACGTGCGCAGTAGTGCCCCACGAATGCCGTGTCTGACCTCCGCCGTGCAGCAACAGCACCGCAGGGTGGTCGGGATCGCCATGTGCATCGGCGACCAACTCGACACCGTTGGCACCGACGCACGTTCGCCTGTGCACCGATGAGCGCAATCCATGACCTGTCACTCGATCCCTTTCACCGACGGCGTCAACTCGTACTCTACGAACCGTGCTCAACACTGCCGCAGTCAACGTCCTTCGCGACCGCATCCAAGCCGAGATCGACAACGGCAATTCGCAGGCCGCGCAGTTCGCTATCGGACTGCACGGGGAGATCGTCGCCTCAGCGTCGTTCGGCTCCGCCCAGCCCGAGTCGAGATTCGTGATCTTCTCGGCGACCAAGACACTGGTGGCCATGGCGTTACTGCCATACCTGGCCGATGGCAGTGTCGAGTTGACTGCGCCCGTAGCCAGGTATGTGCCCGGATTTGCTGACAACGGCAAGCAGGGTGTCACCGTGTTGCAACTGTTGACGATGCAGGGCGGGTTCCCCCAAGCGCCCATCGGCCCGGACCGCTGGGGTACCAGCGAAGGACGTCGCCTGCAGTTCTCGGAGTGGACATTGGCCTGGCCGTCAGGCACCCGCACCGAGTACCACCCGATCGCCGCCCACTGGGTGATCGCCGAGTTGATCGAGACGATGTCGGGCCGGCCGTACACCGACGTCGTCAACCAGCGGGTCGCTGCGCCTGCCGGCGCGCCGTCCGTGCTCGGCCCAGCCACCAGTCCCGTCGTGACCATTCGCACGGCCGGGTCGGTGCCCAGCCACGAGACTCTGCTGGCGGAATACGGCCGACCCGACCTGGTGCCCGACACCACCGTGTCGCCCGAACTGCTGTTGAGCCTCAACGATCCACGTGCCCAGGCAGCCGCCATTCCAGGAGGCGGAGGGATCGCCCGGGCGACCGATGTCGCCTTGATCTACCAGTCGTTCGTGCACAATCCTGACGACGCGCATCCCGCCGATTGGCTGGCCGACGCGACGGGCACGATTCGAAACGGCAGCATCAACGCCAGCGATGGTGTGCCGGCCAACCGCACGATCGCCGGCATCGTCGCCGGCGCTGATGGCATGCACGACTACCGATGGTTCCCCGATGCTCCACGCGCCTTCGGACAGCCCGGCGCGGGAGGGCAACTGTGCTGGGTCGACCCCGCCAGAGGATTGTCGTTCTGCTTCCTGCACGACACCTTGCAGCTCGATCCCAGCCAAGACTTGCGCCGCTGCCGCGAACTCAATGCATTGGCCATCGCCTGCGCCCGTCCGTAGCATCGGGCAGTGAGTTCTGACGAACAGCAACGCGGCATCGTTGCGGGAGTTGTTGCCTACCTCGTGTGGGGCGCGCTGACCCTGTACTGGCGTCAGCTCGAGGCGTTCGATGCGGTCGAGTTGATCGGCTGGCGGGTCATCTGCGCGGCGGCCATCATGGCAATCGTACTGTCGGTCTCGCATCGTTGGCAGCATCTGCGGCCGCTGCTGCACGATCGAGGTCTGCTCGGCAGCGTCGTGCTGTGCGCCATCGTGCTGGCGATCAACTGGACGACCTACGTGTGGGCCGTCGTGCACGATCACGTCATCGAAACCGCGCTCGGCTACTTCCTGGCCCCACTCGGCACGATGGCGATCGGTGTGGCCGTCTTGCACGAGAAGGTCAGCCGGGCACAGGAGTTCGTATTCGTGCTCGCTGTCATCGCCGTCGGAATCCTGACGTTCAGCTATGGCCGCGTGCCGTGGCTGGCGCTGGTGATCGCCGCATCGTGGGTCGTGTACGGCTATCTCAAGAAGCACGTGCCGCTGACACCGGTCGAGAGCATGGCGGCCGAGAGCTTCATCGTGCTGGTGCCGGCCGTCGTCGCCGTCGCGGTACTCGCCGATCGCTCCACGAGCATCCCCCACACCGCAACGGCGGCGCAGTTCACGTTGGTGCTGTGCAGCGGTCTGGCGACGATCGTGCCGCTGACCTTGTTCGTCTATGCCGCCCAGCGCATGCCGCTGACGGTGATCGGACCACTCAACTACATCGTGCCGACGATCAACTTCGGCCTCGGCTGGCTGGTGTTCCACGAGGCCCTGCCGCCGTCACGCGTGGCCGGATTCGCCCTGGTCTGGGTGGGCCTGGTCATCGCCACTGGCGACGCAGCACGGCGGTCGCGGATCAGGTCGACGCGCGTTGAACCGATTCCTTTGTAGGAATGCGCCACACTGGTGTCCTGACCGAAGGGACAAACATGAAACCGATCGTTGCCGGACTACTCGCATCCATTGCCGCGTTGGGACTGTTGTCGGCGTGTGGAGGCGACGACCTGACCCTACCGACCGCCACAGACAGTGCCGACGGGGCCGTCCTGCCGGGCGGTGACGACACCTTGCCCCTCGGCATCACCATTCCCGAAGGCGCACTGCCCAGCGATGTCAGCATTCCGCAAGAGGCGATCGACCTGATGATCGCCCAGTTCGAGGCGGCAGGCATGAAGGTCGACAGGGATTGCTTCGTTGCATTGTTGGCCGACGACTCGCTGCGCGACTTGGTGGCTGCCGGCGGCGCTGCCACACCTGAGGCGATCCAGAAGTTCTTCTCCTGCATCGCGACGGGGTGAACCAAGTCGCCCAAATCAGAGGGCCTCACCCGACTTGTTTCGGGTGAGGCCCTTTGCACAGATGTGATCAGCTCTCGAACTCCGTGATCGGATCGCCGATCTCGGTGAACGTCTGCGTCGCGACGCTCCACTGCAAGACCTGCAGCGTCTGGAACGCATACGCATCGGCGTCGCCGTTCATCTGGTACTGCACGCCATCTCGCACCAGTGTCGGGGTGAACGTGAGGTTGCGCGCCGCCTCGATGATCGTCTTGCGGCTGAGGGTGCCTGACTCGAGCGCCTTGTTCAAGATGGCGACGGTTGCTTCGCCTACCGTCCATCCGGCTGAGGTGACGCCCGGGTCGCCGGCGAGGCCGGCGGCTGCGTACTGCTCGAGGAACAGCTTGACGCCAGGGTGCTCGGCGTTCTTCGGGTCATTCGAATCGACGAGGTGGTTCGACGTGTACACCCCTTCTGCCGCTGGGCCCGCCAAGCCGAAGAACAGCTTCGACGCGCACGTGTTGGTGACGAACACCGGCGGTGCCCAGCCCGGTGTTTGGGCCTTGGCGTTAGCCAGTTCCGTGAGGAAGGCTGGGCATTGCAAGCCCAGTGGGATCGCCACGATGGCGTCGGGGAGATTGCCGGCGATGCTGCCGACCTGGGTGGTCGGCGGATTGTTGTCGCCGGCTTCGACGGTCTGCTCGTCGACGATCTCGAAGCCCAACTCATCGGCCTTCTTCTTGAACTCGTCGATGTAGGCCTTGCCGAACTCGTTGTTGATGTAGAACAACGCAACCTTGGCGCCGGGCTTGAGCTCGTTGAGCTTCGTGGCGTAGATCGATGCCTCGATGTCGTACGGGATCAGGGCGCCTGTGGTCCACGGGTAGTCAGCGATCTCGCCCCATGCCGGAGAGCCGGTGAGGGCAAGCAACTGCGGGATGCACTCCTCGTTCAGCGTGTCGCGCACGGCGAGGTTGTTGGGCGATCCGATGATCCCCGAGAAGATGTCGACACCGTCGTCGATCAAGGCGTCGACCACGCCGGGAGTTTGGGTCGAGTCGTACTGGTCGTCACGGATGTCGGCCGAGATCGTGTAGCCGGGCAGCAGGCCCTGGGCGCTGGCATAGTCGAGAAACAACTGGAAGCCATCCTTGACCGGACCGAACGCAGCAGCGGGCCCGCCTGACAGTGGCACAGCGGAGCCGATCTTGATGGTGCCCTCGATGGGCTGCTCGGCACGCTCCGGGTCGGCGCATGCCGAGGTATCGGCGGTCCAACCTGATGGGGCGGCGGGCTCGGTGTCGACCGTCGTCGCGTCGACAGGCGCCTCGGTTGTCTCGCTCGATGCAGCCGAGGTCTCGGTGGCTGGGGCAGTTGTGCCACCTGCAGTCGGAGCCGTGGTTGCATCGGTGGAGTCGCCTCCACCGCCACAGGCAGCAAACAATAGCGCTGCCGTCGCGGTGAACGTGTACAGACTTCGTTGACGTTTGGTCACGTCATTCTCCCTCGTCTATTGCTTCTTGGATCGCCTCGGCGGTCGGCTCGGGAGTCACCTCCTGAGCCGGAGGCGTCGCCCCGGACCGGATTGGTTCGGGCACGACCATGGCGATTTTACGCCCGATCTTTCGAAACAGGCCAACCAGTCCCTGCGGTGCGACGAACACGAAGGCGATCACCAGCACGCCGAGCAGGAAGCTGGCGATCGGACCATCACCGAACTTGCCCGGCAACCACTCCCAGTTCGGTGCATGCTGCTTCAGATAGTCGTCGGCGAAGAAGTAGGCGAACGCACCGAGTATCGGCCCGGTCAACGTGGCGACACCGCCCAGGATCAGGGCCAAGATGTACTTGATCGAATTGAGGATCGTGAACGAGTTCTCGTCGACCGTGCCGATCTTGGCAGCGATCAACCAACCCGAGACGCCGGCCATTGCAGCCGAGATCCCGAACGTGATGGTCTTGGTTCGCGACAGGTTGACGCCCATCACCGCCGCCGCGGTTTCGTTGTCACGCACCGCGACGAGCGACCGGCCGGCCCGGCTCTTGCGCACGTTGCGCACGACGACGTAACAGATCGCCATCAACCCCAGCGCAACCCAGAACAGATAGAGGGCACGGTCCTCTCGTGATGTCTTCAGCCCGGTCCACGTCGGCGGGTTGACACGGAACTTGGTCAAGGCCGATTCTCCGGTGACGGAGGTGACCTTGCGCTCGATGAACTGGGCGGCCACGGTCGGCCACACATAGGCGATCGCCAGGGTGACCAGAGCGAGGTATGGGCCCTTCAACCGCAGGGCAGGGAGCCCGATGACCATTCCGATCACGAAGCACAGCACGCACGCCTCGATCAGGGAGACGAACGGCCGATTCTCCCAGAAGCGGACCGAGTATCCGAGGAAGAACGCCGAGATGCCGGCAAATGTCGAATGCCCGATCGAGATCTGCCCGTTGAACCCGAACAGCAGGTTCAGCGACAGCGCGGCGATGGCCAGGGCCATTGCCTCGGTGTACTTGCCGAGGCTCGATGGTTGGGCACCGCTGACCATCTGCCACACGAGCAGCACCAGCATCGCTGCTACCGCGGCGCGCAGCACCCAGTGCAGCGTGCTGCCTGACTTGATCTTCAACGGCGGGGCTCCGATGGACATGGTCAGACACGCTCCACTTTGACCGAGCCGAACAGTCCGGCGGGGCGTACCAGCAGCACGACGAGGATGATCAGGAACGCGACGGCCGTCTTGGTTTCGATACCGATCCAATCGCTCCCCACCCAGTCCTCCGGATAGTTGCCGACGAGGCTCTCGATCACACCGAGGCTGAGGCCACCGATCACGGCACCGCCGGGGCTGTCGAGGCCGCCGAGCGTGGCCGCCGCCGCGGACAGCAGGAACACCGAGAACATCGAGCCGATGCTGACGTTGGTGTCGATGCCGGCCTTCAACGATCCACCGATGGCTCCGATCACCGCGGCGAGCGCCCAGCTGAACATCAAGATCTTGTTCGTCGGAACGCCAACGAGCTTGGCCGAGGCCGGATTGTTGGCGACCGTGCGCATGGCCAGACCGATCTTGGTCTTTTGGAACAGCGCGAACAGCAGGGCGGTCATCGCCAGGACAACGACGAACACCCCGATCCGCTCGATCCTGATGTTGGCGCCGAGGATCGAGACGAAGTCGTCGGGATCGTTGGGAAACAGCGACGGAAACGGCAGGCCCTGGCCCGACCGGGGGAACAGCAATCCACTGAGCGAGTTCAGCCCTTGGAACAGACCGATCGCGATGACGACCGGGGCAAACGCGGATCGCCGTTCGGCGGGACGCATGAGGCCGACTTCGATAGCGGCACCGCCGACGAACGCCAGCGCCGCGGAGATGGCAATGGCCAACAGCAGGGGCATGCCCTGGTCGTGCAGCCACCAGGTGACCAGGGTGGAGAACAACGCCATCTCGCCCTGGGCGAAGTTGATCTGGCCGGTGCCGCGATACACCACGACGAGGCCGAGAGCGACCAACGCGTAGATGGACCCAATCGACAACCCGTCGAGGATGTATTGGAGCAGATCCTGCACGGCGTCATGCCCCCAGGTAGGCGCGGCGAACCGCATCGTCGTTGGCGATGGTGGCAGGCGTGCCTGCAGCAATGATCGTGCCGGCCTCGAGCAGGCACACGTGATGGGCGATCTCGAGCGCCAGGTTGGCGTTCTGCTCGACCAGCAGCACCGCAAGCCCTTGTTGCTCGTTGAGGCGCTTGATGATCTGGAACAGCTCCTTGGTGATCAACGGGGCGAGGCCGAGGCTTGGCTCGTCGCACAGCAGC
>JANPBZ010000135.1:0-6419 GCA_031430695.1 Ilumatobacteraceae bacterium | reverse complement strand
GTGTCTTCCTTGCCCTGCTGACCGGCGGCCGCGGCCTGCGGCTCGCCCTTGCCCTGCGCGCCACCTTGGTAACCGCTGAGCAACTGGATGACTTGCTGGCGAACACGCGAGAGGTCTGCGCCGAGCTTGACGAGCACCTGTGCGGCGACCCCTTCGCCCTCGCGGATGAGGCCGAGCAGGATGTGTTCGGTGCCGATGTAGTTGTGGCCGAGTTGCAGCGCCTCGCGCAGCGACAGTTCCAACACCTTCTTGGCTCGAGGTGTGAACGGGATGTGACCTGACGGTGAGGTACCACCCTGACCAATGATCTCTTCGACCTGATTGCGGACGGCCTCGAGCGAGATGCCCAGACTCTCGAGCGCCTTCGCCGCGACCCCTTCTCCTTCGTGAATGAGACCGAGGAGAATGTGTTCGGTGCCGATGTAGCTGTGACTCAGCAGCCGAGCTTCTTCCTGAGCCAGCACTACGACCCGCCGTGCCCGATCGGTGAAGCGTTCAAACATGTTGGAAGTGTATCGGCGCGCGCCGCACGCAACGTGCCGCGCCGAGCGTCGTTGGGTCGCACGACCTATCAGCTGTCTGGCCGCTTCTTTACGGCGTTCCGGGACAGATGGCTAGCCTGACGTCGTGGCGCCCTCGCCGTTCTTCACCCTGGCCGGTATGGCCGACGACGTACAACGCATCGAGGCGGCGCTGGTCGAGTCGGTGCACACACCCGACCCATACCTCAACGAGATTGCATCGCACCTGATCATCGCCGGTGGGAAGCGGTTGCGGCCGGTGCTCACGGTCGTCGCCGCGCAGGTGTGCGGAGCGTCCGATCCTGAGATCAGAGAGCGGTCGATCCAGGGCGGTATTGCCTGCGAACTGGTGCAGACCGGCTCGCTGTACCACGACGATGTGATGGACGAGGCGGCGACCCGGCGTGGTGTCGAAACGGTCAACGCAAAGTGGGGCAACCTGCAGGCCATCCTGGCGGGCGACTTCTTGCTGTCGCGGGCATCGGGAATCGCCGCGTCGTTGGGCACTGAGGTCGCCGGTCTGCTGGCCCGCACCATTGGTCGATTGTGCGAAGGACAGATCGAGGAGCTGCGGCACACCTACAACTCGGCGCGGCCGGAGTCGAGCTACATGGCGTCGATCAGCGGCAAGACGGCGTCGCTGTACGCGACCGCAGCGCGGATCGGCGGCTTGGTCGCGGGGTTCGATCGAGCGTTGACCGACGCGCTGACCGAATACGGCGAGGCGTATGGCATCGTCTTCCAGATCGTCGACGATCTGCTCGACATCACCTCCACCGACGACCAGTTGGGCAAGCCCGCCGGCCACGACATGGTCGAAGGTGTCTATACGTTGCCGGTCATGCGCACGTTGCAGGCGGGCGGAGTGCCGGCGATGGAACTGCTCGCGCTGCTCGGCAAGCCGCTCGACACTGCCGAACGCGAGAAGGCGCTGAGGATCGTGCGTGACAATGGTGGCGTGGCCTCGGCGTTCTCGACGGCGCAGGACTGGGCGAAGCGCGCGGTCGCCGCATGCGATGCGCTTCCGGCGTCGGCCGCAACCGACGCACTACGCAAGGCGCCGGCGAACTTAATAGCGTCGGTGGGCTAGGCACAGCTGGGCCAGATTCCGGGGGTGATCGGCGTGGAGTGTCGGTGCCCGCCAGGGCGCCGGCGACTCCATGTCGATCACGCGTTGGGCGCGAGTCGGACGAGCTTAGCTGCCGCCTTGTAGGCCACTTCTGCCGGGCCCAGTTCGTCGGGTCGCAACAGGTTGGCCATGATCCGGAGCACCCACTCCATCAATGTGCGACTGTGCATTCCGGCACGCGTCAACTCACGCATCAGCGCTGGCCGGCCGATCACTCGGGCGAACAGTCGGGCGACCTTGAAGTACTCGCCGTACTCGTCGTCGAGCAGTGACGGATATCGCTGCAGCGCGGTTGGGTCACCGGCGTCGAGCGCTTCGTGCAGAACCTGGGCGGCCATTCGAGCGGTCTCGTAGGCGTAGTCGATACCCTCGCCGTTGAACGGATTGACGCTTCCAGCGGCGTCGCCGATGACGAGGTATGACGGCCCGGCTTTGGGGCCGACGGATCCGCCCATCGGGATGCGCCCGCTGGTGGCTTTGCACTCCGGCTGGTCGGGGTTGATCTCCCAGCGATCGGCGACCTGGTGGGCGTAGGCGTCGAGGAGATGCGTGGTGTTGACGCTCTTGAACTCGCGGAACGTCGACAACAGCCCGACCCCGATGTTGACGGTGCCGTCACCGACCGGGAAGATCCAGCCATATCCAGGCATCGGGTTGCCATTTCGATCCTTCACGTCGAGCGCGGATTCGATCCACGGCTCGGCATGACGCGGCGATTCCCAGTAGGTGCGAATCGCCGTGCCGTACGGCCACTCGCGCGTCCGGAACGTGCCGAGAGATCGACCGAAGCGACTGTTGGCGCCGTCGGCGACCACCACGTAGCGGGCCCGGATCTCGATGGGTTCGCCGCTGGGTGGTTGCACCACTGCACCACGAACGAACCCGCGATCGACGATCGGCTGCAGCGCCTCGTGACCCTCGAGCAGCGTGGCGCCAGCAGCGACGGCGTTGCGGGCGACGATCGTGTCGAGCTCGCGGCGACGCACGACGTAGCCGTACTGCGGATAGACCGGATGCGACGGCCACTGCAGTTCCAGCTGGCGACCCATGCCCGTGGCTCGCAGGCCGTTGTAGCGATGGAACTGGGTCAACTGGTCGGCGAGGCCCATCTCGTTCAGCTGATGCACAGCGCGAGGTGTGAGGCCGTCACCGCACGTTTTCTCGCGGGGAAACGACTTGCGCTCAACGATGGTGACGTTGTGACCGTACCGGGCGAGCCAGTATGCAGCTGAGGCGCCGGCGGGGCCGCCGCCGATCACCAGTACGTCGGTCGATGACGACACTCAGGTGCCGGCGGATGAACCAGCAGCAGGTTCCTTGCCGACTTTGATTGCACCGGTCACCGTGGTCTCGATGTTGTCGAAGGTCGCCGAACCGTCTTCGAGCGCGAGCCACGCGGGCGATTCCTCCGAGCACCAGTCCTCGAACTCTTGTTGGTTGGCACCAACCGCATCGGCGCCGCCCAGCGTGAATCGCTCGTGGCACACGACAGCGAGAATCTGTGCTTCGGTGAGTTGAGCCGACTGGCCCGGCATGTTGCCCCTCGCTCTGGTGAGGTGAGCCCCTCCCTCACGATTCGGGTCACCGAAGCTTTCGATCCCTGCAGTGACGTAGGCATCGGTGCCGGCGTACACCCAGCGCAGTTGATCCTCGATGCGCGGGAAGGTCTTCAGGATCTCTCCCTGCGAGAACTGATAGCCGAGGCCGGTAACACCCTCGCCGTTGCTGCCGTGACAACTCGAGCAACCGGTGTACAGCGTGGCGCCCTCGCCGAGCGGGCCGGCGATCACCTCGGTCGCCGGGGTGAGCGCGCGGACGTACATGAACGCCCACAACGGCAATGTGCTGAGTGTGGCGAAGGCCCAGAACGGGATCTTCTTGCGCGCCTTCGCCGCGGCGACGACGGGAATGTCGGGCTGAGGGGGAGGTGGACCGACCGGCGCTGGCGGCGCGGCCGCGGGGCTCTGCACCGCCGGCGCGGTTGGAGTGGCGGTGGCCGCTGCAGAAGCTGGAGTCGCGGCGTCACCGGCCGCGTCACCGGCGGCAGCCGGAGTTCCGCCCTCCGCCTGCGTTCGTGCTGCTTTGCTGCGCTTCAGCAGGTGCTCGGGAATTTCGGTCACGGGTGCCCACGATAGACGGCGAGACGACGAGATCAGGAAATCCTCGCAACGAATTCCCCGCGAGGCGTGCACGAATTCACAACCGGTCGATTGTCGCCAACGGGCGTGGTAGACCGGAACCGGAACCTGTCCTTGACTCGTCAGAAATGGCGGTCAACCGAGGATGGGGGACTACAGTTTGTGCGACAGTTCACATTCGGAGCGAACACGGAAGGCAGCGCTGTGCTGATCGCGATCGACATCCTCACATGGCCAGGCGTCAATCAGGCGTTCCTGTTTTCATTTGTGTTGTCATCCGCCATGGCCTTGGCGGCGATCCCGTACGCGAGGCGCCGACCCAAGGGCACACCCGTGTCGTGGGGCGAAGCGATGCTTGCCTCCGTCTACGTGTTCGGTGTCATGTTCGTGGCGTTCGGCGTCGTTCCGCACCAATGGATCGACCACGCCGACAAAGATCTCGAATGGTCGAAGGACAAGATCATCTACGGCCCCTTCGACCTACTCAAGCCCGAGTCGAGGGGTGGCAGCTTTCCCTTCGATGCGTCGTACGAAGCCATTCGCGACACGGTCGCGGTCATCTTGCACGTCTGGTACTTCGGACTCATCCTGTTTCTCTGGAAGGTGTGGCAGGGGCGCGGCGACGCCAAGCCCAGCACCGAAATCGCTACCAGCACATACGGCCGTCCCTTGGTGAAGAAGGGCTAGCGCGTATGGCTCGCACTGACGCCAATCCGCCGATGATGCCGTACACCGACGAGTATCAACTCGTCGAGGTCGACGCCGACTATTTGTCGAAGGCTGTCAAGCCGAAGCAGTTCATCCATATCGACCAGACCGAGTGCATCATGTGCGAGGGCTGCGTCGACATCTGCCCGTGGAAGTGCATCCACATGGTCACGCCCGACGCGATCGTCGAGGCCACAGGCACCGAATTGCCTGGGCTGGATCCCAGCGACAAGGTCCTGTTCATCATCGACGACGACATCTGCACGCGTTGTGCGTTGTGTGTCGATCGGTGCCCAACCGGCGTGATCATTTTGGGCAGAGCGGGCGCGCCCGATAACAGTGGCGACTCACACGTTCGCACCAACAACCATGGCTATGCCTACGGCATGCGGCTCTAGGGGTATCGACCAATGGCAAATATTCTCGACGAACGACCGAAGCTGACGATGAAGGACCGTCTCTCGAAACTCTGGGGCGGCACGCAGGGCAGCCAGGCATGGAACTCGATCTTCCGTCCCGGTTCGATCTTCCGCAAGGGGTACACCGACTCGCCGCGCAACCGCAGCTACGTCGTCATGAACTCCGTCCTCTACCACCTGCATCCCGTGAAGGTGAAGCGCCACGCAGTGAAGGTCAGTTACACGCTGTGCCTCGGCGGCCTGAGCTTCTTCCTGTTCATCCTGCTGACCGTCACCGGCATCTTCTTGATGTTCTTCTACCGCCCGACCGACGTGGCAGCGTGGAACGACATCTCCAATCTGCAAACGTCGGTGGCGTTCGGATTACTTGTGCGCAACATGCACCGCTGGGGTGCGCACCTGATGGTGCTCAGTGTGTTCTTGCACATGGCTCGAGTCTTCTATCACGGTGCGTACAAGGCCCCCCGCGAGTTCAACTGGGTGATCGGTGTCGTGTTGCTCATGCTCACGTTGCTGCTCAGCTTCACCGGGTATCTGTTGCCGTGGGATCAGTTGGCGCTGTGGGCCGTGACCGTCGGTACCAACATGATGGGCTACACCCCCGTGTTGGGCACGCAGGTGCGCTTCGTGCTGCTCGGCGGCAAGGAGATTGGTTCTGAGACCTTGCTGCGCTGGTATGTGCTGCACGTCTTGATGTTGCCGTTCGTCATCGTCATCTTCATGGCCATCCATTTCTGGCGTGTCCGCAAAGACGGCGGAATCAGTGGTCCATTGTGAGCCATCATGTGGGAGCCTTCATTTGGGAGCGCGGTGAACTGTCGTGACTGAGATTCCCGAGCATCTCCTGAAGCGAGCCCAGCAGGCGCGCGAGAAGTCCGAAGCCGACGCCGCGCCGGCGACGCCCGCTGCCGTTGGCGAGTCGACCGACGCTCCCTCCGATCCCCGTATCCCGGCGCACCTGCTCGAGCGCAGCAGGGCGGCCAAAGCCCAAACCGAGGGATCAGACGGCGGCGGGGCCGTGGCCGTGCAAGAGAAGGTCGCCAGCGTCGTCGCTGCCGGCCCAAGCGTCGGCAGCGTGCCGCTGGGTGCCGGCCCCGGTGGTCACACGCAGCGGTTGCTCACGGTCGTCAAGAGCGGCTCGATCCAAGATGTCAAGGCTTCACCGATCGACAAGGTTCATACGTGGCCACATCTGCTCGCAGCGGAGTTCGTGGCCGCGTTGGCGTGTACGGCATTCACGTTCTTCTTCTCGATCTGGGTCAACGCCCCGCTGCTCGAGCAGGCGAACCCCAACCAGACCCCGAACCCGTCGAAGGCGCCGTGGTACTTCCTGGGTTTGCAGGAACTGCTCACGATGTTCCACCCGATGATCGCCGGCGTGACGCTTCCCGGCGTCGGCTTGATCGTCATGATCTTCGCTCCGTACATCGACAAGAACCCGTCCAACAAGCCAGAGGATCGCAAGTTCGCCATCTCGCTCATGACCGTGCACATCATGTTCTGG
>JANPBZ010000134.1:0-79766 GCA_031430695.1 Ilumatobacteraceae bacterium | reverse complement strand
TCCGCCATGGCCGGTGATGCTATCGCTCATCTATCCTGGGTGCGGGTACTGCCGCATTTCGAAAGTCAGAACTTGACGTTGTCTTGAACATTGGGGTTATCTCGTGGATCTGTCGTACCGATAACAAGATCATGAGGCCCGTCTCCGTCCCCGAGCCCCAGCGAGTCCTACAGTCGCGTCCCAGCTCATGGACCTGATCGTTTCGACAGCACAGGGCGAAGCAGAGATCTCGGTGAACGACGTCCACGAGTCGGTCACCGTCGGTGATCTGTTGAGCCGCGTACTCACCTCTGCGCCGCCGAGTCTCGTCTACATCGACGAACGGCCAACACCAACCGGCACGTTGATGAGCGCTGCCGGCCTCGTCACGGGATCGGTCATCGAGGTCACCGCGCCCATCGAGCGCACAGGTGACGGCCAGATCACGCTGGTGCAGGCCGCAGGCGAAGGTGGAGGCAATCGCCGACCGCTACAGCCGGGCCGCTACTCGCTGGGGACTGCACGACGCGCCAACGTCGCGCCGCTGACGTTCAGCCAGGTCTTGGTCCCCCGCTGCGAGATCGCGGTCGAGCATTCGGGCAGGGTCATCGTTGTCGCCAACCAGGGCGACCTCGATGGGCACGTGGCGACCAACCCGGCGCGCTGGGAGCAGCAGCGTCTGCGCATCGGACACCGTGTGTTCAGGCTCGACGCGGCCATCCACGATCGTGCCGGTTCATTGATGCCGACCTCGCTCGGGCAGCTCAACTTCGTGCGCGGCGAACGCGACGGGGCGGCGCCGGACCCCGAACCGAGCGGCCGATCACGAAATGGCGGGCGACGCCTGCGCGGTCGGCGAAACCATCGAATCGAAACGACACAACAACTTCCGGTTGTCTCCGTCGACCCAGCCAAGCTCGCCTTCGATACCGAACTCGAGGGCATCCGGCGCACCCACCTGGATCTCGCCGAGGTCATTCGGCGCGCAACCCAGTTGTCAGAGCGCTTGTGGGAGCGTCGCCCGGCTGACGACGACGCGTTCGTGTTCAGTCTGGGTCTCGCCGATCAGCCATGGTCACCCCACGACGCGGCGAACGTCGATCGCCGCGAACTGGCGTTGCTGCCTTCGGCGCCGGTGCTGGTGGATCTGGTCAATCAGCGCGGCGTCGGCTTTGCCAGCACGCCGCCACAAGCTCGGGCGGCAGCACGTGCCCTGGTGATGCAAGCCTGTGTAGCCCACAGCCCAGCCGATCTCGACATCGTCGTGCTGGCGACGCCGGCCGGGGCGGCACGCTGGGAGTGGATCAAATGGCTGCCACACGCCCGGGGTTCACACGGGGTACAGCTCCTCAGCGACGACGAAGAAATCACCGACTGGGTCAACTCGCAGCGCACTCTCACCACGGTCGTCGCGTCGATCCAGTCCCTTGGACGACCCATCACACCGAGCCGGTTGACGCTGGCTGTGATCGACGACCCGGCGATGTGGCGCGGCCGGGCGGCAATGCTGCGCGGCCTGTTCGCCGAGGCACAACTACCGGTGCGGTTCGTCGCCATCACCGATCGAGCTGACGACGTGCCGGCGGTCTGCACCACCGTCGTGCGCATCGAGGCCAATGGTGCCGCCGAGGTCGACTACCCGATCAGCGGTCCCACCGTCACCGATGTCGTTCCCTTTGTCCTCGAACACGATGTCGCCGTCGCCGCGGCCCGCAGGCTCAGCCCGCTGGAAGACCACACCGCGCAGCAGTCCACCAAGGCGGTGCTCCCGCCAATGGTCTCGTTGTCGTCACTGATCGATCCCGAAGGGCTCGAGGCCGGCCGTATCGGCGAACGATGGGCCGCGAGCCGCAGGAGCCGCCGGCTGCGTGTTGCGGTCGGCGCGAGCGAAGCGGGTCCAATCGAGATCGATCTGGCCGACGATGGCCCCCACCTTCTGATCGTCGGAGCGGCGCGTTCTGGGAAGTCGGAGCTGCTGCGAACGATCGTCGCCTCATTGATCGCGGTCAACCACCCGTCGGCCCTCAACGTCATCTGCGTCGAGCCATCCGACGGTTCGTCGTTCGGCGCATTCGCCGGAATCGACCACATTGTGGGCACGGTCGACAACTTCGACGAGCACGGCGGTGTTCGGCTCATGCGTGCGTTGCAGTCGGAGGTGAATCGGCGGGCGCGCATCTTGTCGGAGCACCACGCGGTCAGTCTCGCCGACCTGCATGATGAGGACGCGTCCGCGTCGATCCCTCGGCTCGTGGTGCTGGTCGACGATGCCGACGACGTGATGGTGCGGCATGCCGCGTTCCTGCCGCAACTGATCGAGCTGACCGATCGCTCGCGCCATCTCGGACTCCACGTCATCGTGGCGGCCGAGCAGTTGTCCCGATCGATCGAGCACCTCCTCAAATCGTTCGCCAACATTCGAATTGCGCTTCGGATGAACGATCCAGTCGAGGCGATCGCCTTGATGGGCGGCCGAGACCCCGTGCAGATCTCATTGCACACTCCGGGACGCGGTGCGCTGCGAATCGGCGACGATGTCGCACTCCCTGTTCAGTTCGCCTCGGCGGCGGCGGCATCCGCGGATCTGATGGAGATCACGCCATTCATCCTCGCCCGCGACCTCAATGCCGCCGAACGCAAGGTCACCGTCCGGCCGACCAGCACGGAGCAGTCGCGAGACGATGGGCTTCGTCAACTCGTCGACACGGTCGTCGAAGCAACAGCCAAAGATCGGCACGGCACGCGGCGGCAAATCCTGTGCCCGGAGCTGCCCACCGAACTGCCGTACGAGGAGATCTCCTCACCGCGAGCAAGCACTCCCGACGCCGACGGAGCCGCGTATGCGCTCAGTGACCTTCCCGATGACCACACTCAAAACGCCCGCCGCTGGAGCCCTGCGCACGATGGCAACCTGCTCGTGGTCGGTGGCACTCCGGTCGAACGCTCCGACGCCCTTGCCACGTTGTTCGTTGCGGCCACAGATCGCGTCCCGTCCGACCGGCTGCAGGGCTACGTGATCGATTGTGCAGCCGGAACGCTCAGAAGGTTGGGGGCCCTCGAGTTGCTGCCGGCCTGTGGCGCGGTTGCCTCGACCGACGACCCCGATCGAATCTTGCGCGTTCTGGTGCGGCTCACCGAAGAACTCGAGCGTCGCGTCGCCTATGACCACTCGTCACCCGACGCCCACATCGTCCTGGCCGTCAATGACGTCGGTTCGCTTCTGCGCAGCCTCGAGCTCGGCGGCGAGTTCGAGCAGGGGCGCGACCTGCTCGACCGCCTTGTCAGCCACGGACCGCTCCACGGCATCACGACGCTGATGAGCTCGGCGGGCGAGCATGCTGCGCCAGCGCGAATGCTCGGACAGTTTCAACAACGCATCATTTTGCACCTCGAGGATCGCGGCGCATACCGGGCACTGGGTATCGAGCCCGGTCGTATCCCTCGACGGGTTCCAGGGCGAGCCATCACGCTGCCCGACGGCGTCGAGATCCAGATCGCATCGATCGACGACCTCGCCGCGGCGGTTACCGAGCGTCGTGACCGAACAGACGCCACACATGGACCGACCAAGATTCCCCGTACGCCCGATGTCGTGTCGCTCGCCGAGTTCGGCGAGGGAGCCGCGTATCAACACGATCAATGGAGCCTGCCGGTCGGGCTCGATACCCGCACACTGCTGCCGGCGGCGTTGCACCTGCACGCGCCCACCGGGGCGCTGATCCTGGGCGATGCCGGCACCGGCAAGTCGACCCTGCTCACAAACATCGCTCGGTGCGCATTGCAGGTCGATGGGGACATCGACATCCATGCCATCGCCTCGACATGGAGCCCACTGCTGCTGCTCCCCGGTCTGACCAGCGCGACGACCCTGGCGGGAATCGAGAAGTGGGCGGCGGAGTTGTTCGATCGCACCGATCGGGCCCGACTCGTGCTTGTCGACGATGCCGATCGCCTGGAGGGTCCGATCCTCGAACGACTTGCGGCGCTCAGTGATCCACGTCTCGTCGTCGTTGCGGCAGGCCGCATACGTGATCTCGAACTTCCGGCACACTGGACAGCGCCACTGCGTACATCGCGCGCCGCCGTCCTCCTGCGTCCACTCGCCGGCGATGGCGCGATGTTCGGTCTGCACCTGCACGTCACCTCGTCGTACCCCGCGCACGGCCGCGGCCTGCTGATCGACGATGATACGACGATGCCGATTCTCGTTGCCGGTCCGACCGACGACACCCAGAACACCCAGGACCCTGCAGCCCTCGAGGCAGGCGAGCCATGATGCGGCGCGGCGACGGTATCGGCATCGAAGTACTGCCCGACGCGCTGCGCGGTGTGCGGCTGCAGCAAGACGCGCCAGGCCGCGTCGCCAAGGTTGCCGGCGTGGCGTGCGATACCAACAACGACCTGTTGCTGCTCGATGGCCTCACCCGCCTGCGCAGTTTGCTCGACGAGGCAGGCCAACCAACGCGAGTCTGCCTGTGGAGCCACGACTGTTACATCCAGTCGCTCGACATCACCGGGTGGAGCACGACCGAGCTCAACCTGCACCGCTCGAAGCTGGTCGACATCTCCGCAACGATCGAGATGGCGTCCAGTGCTCGCAGGCTGCTGGCCCACCTGCGAACCGACATGATTCGCCACCGGCGAGTCGAGCGCTTCGTTCGCCAGGCCGGATTCGATCTCGAATCGATCGAGCCGACGCCCATGGCCATCGCCCGTCTGGTTCCCGCCTACACGATGCGTCTGATCGGCAGTCGCGGCGATGCCCAGCCGTGGATGGCAGTCGTGCACGACCACCTCGTACTCGCGGCCGCACCGGTCTTCGAGGGCCGCGCCGAAACACGGCGCACAGAACTGCTGGCCGCCAGTTGGTCCGCGCCGATCGAGGATCTGCGCGAGCGGCTGCTCGATCCGACCGACCTTGCCGCCACCGTCAACCAGCCCGCCGGTATCGCCGTCTCACTGGGGTTGAGTCTGGTGGGCGACGCCTACCCCGAGTTTCCCGACACTCACCCCGCTTGGGGCCCACGTCTGGCCGGTGCTCTGGGTGCGGCCGTTGCGACAGCGGGCCTCGCCGGTCGAGTGCACCAGGTGCAGCCGCTCGTCGCCCCGCACGCGTTCAGCGACGACGGCGGTGTGTGGGTCGTCGAGCGGATCGGCGATGTGGCGCCCAGTTCGCAGCCGCCTGCGCAACGGAAACGTTGGGGTCGCTCGCCGAGCCGATCGCTGACCTAACCGGAGGTGCTGACCGCTGCGGCAACGATCTCGTGCACGAGGTCGCCCGTCAGCTCGTCGTGCTCGCACAACGCGTCAGCGACTGCGAGCAATGCACCGCGGTGCTCCAACAGCATGCATGCCGATCGGTCGGCCGCCTTGTTCATGATGTCGTCGGCCTGCACCCTGGACAGCTCGTCGGCGAGCACCTTGGCAGTGATGTTGCCCGTCATGTGCATCTCGGCAGCCTCGAGGCTCAGCAAGCTGTCGCCGGCGCCGACGGTGCCGATCAGCTGGGCAGCAATGTTGGTGGCCGCCGCCAGGTCTGAGGCGATCCCGGTCGACGCCTCGCCGTATTCCTGTATCTCAGCAGCCCTACCGGCGAGCGCGACCACGATGAGATCGCGCAACTCCGATGGCGTGCGGAGATGCCGTTCCTCGCCGTCGTCGTGGGCGACGAGGCCAAGCGAGCTGCTGCGGCGCAGGATCGACGCGACGCGAACATCGCGACCGACGAGCACGGCGAGCACGGCGTGGCCGGCCTCGTGAATGGCGATTCGCCGACGCTCTTCGGGCTGGTAGCCGACATCTTGGGCGAGTCCGACTTCGGTGATCATCTGGGCTTCGACGAGGTCCTCGATGTCGAGGGATCTGCGCCCCTTGCGCAGGGCGATGATCAGCGCCTCGTCGAGCAGTCGCTCGATCCGCACCGGGCTGTAGCCGGCGGTGCGATCGGCGATGCCGATGGCGGTGACCGACGGCTCGTGCGACTTCTTGGCCAAGTAGTAGGCGGCAATCGCCATGCGATCCGTGCGCGGCGGGAGAGCAAAGTGGATGGTGCGATCGAACCGGCCCGGCCGCATCAGTGCAGGGTCGAGCCCTTCGGCACGGTTGGTGGCCGCGAAGACCAAGACGTTGGCCGCCTTCACATGCGGTCGGGGCAGTGCCCTGGCAGGAGGGAGGAACAGATTGATGCGATCGGTCATCTTGTTCTTGACCTTGTCCCAACCCGTTGGAAGGTCGAAGCTCTGCATCTGCACGAGCAGTTCGTTGACGATGCCCGCTGCACCTTCACGCATGCCTCCTGTACCCATGCCGGAGCGGGCCATACCGATGGCATCGAACTCTTCGATGAACCCGATGGCGCCACCCTCGGCTCGAGCTGCCTTGCGGAGAGCCTTGAAGAACTGACGGATCTTGCGATTGGTCATCCCGTAGAAGTGGGACTGGAACTCGCTTGCCGACACGAACAGGAACGGAACCTCAGCCTCAGCGGCGATCGCCTTGGCCAGGTAGGTCTTCCCGGTACCGGGCGCACCCTCGAACAACACGCCGCGGCGCGGCGAGCCACCCATCTCCTCAGCGAACGTCTCGTGGTTCAAGAACAGGTTCAACGTGTCGATCGCCTCGCGACGAGTTCCATCGGCGCCAACGACGTCGGCCAGCCGGATGTCGGAGTCGCCCGGGCGCAGCATGGTGTGCGGTGATCTGCCCGAGGCCATCATCGGGACCAGCATCATCCCGGTGATCAGGATCAGCATCACGGCAAGGAATGCCAGTTGGGGATTGCTAGCGAGGAAATCCGGCATACCCGGGCGAACCGGTCTGCCGCTGATCTCGCGATACCAGAACCACGCCAGTGGCACACCGAGCGCCACCACGAGGCGCAGCAGGCGCCGCTGGCGGAGCCGCTCACGATTGGCGCTGGCATTGACCTGGCGGCCGCGCAAGACGGCCCCGTACTGCATCTGCGTAATGTCCATAGTCCGATCCCCGGTTTCCTCAAGCGCTTGTCGGTCACAGTACAGGTTCGACACAGAGTGTGCAAACGTCTCACTCTACGTGGTTGCCCGATGGACCAGGGGCAAGACACGTTGACGACTTCTTGACCTCGGGCTCGCCGTCCGCAGCACATCGGCACCACCGTCCGATCGCGCAATAGATGCGTCTACCTGCAGTTACTCGTCACTGGACGGTCGCTTTCGGTCCTGTTTGCGCTCGGCAACCCGGCGCTTGCCCTCGAGCCGCTTGCGAACGGCCGACTTCGAGGGACGCGTGGCTCTGCGTGCCGGAGGCGGTGGTTTGGCGGCTTCGTCGAGCCGCTCCAACGCCGCTGCCCACGCCGTTGCCCGGTTACGAAATTGCGAGCGCGAACCAGCCGACGAGGCGCTGATCGTCGGGCCCACCGCGGCCAGCACTCTGTCGCGAATGGCCGCCGTGAAGCCGGCGGTTTCCACATCGATGGTGATCGTCACGGCCGTGTCGGACGTGTTGGCGTGCTGACCACCTGGTCCGCCCGAACGCGTGGCAACCCATGACACGGCGTCGGCCGCTAGCCGCAAGCCACGCGGCGTCCGGTACACACCATCGAAGGGTTCCATTGACTTATTGTGGCCACTACGGCACGGTGCAGTGTGCCGCATTAGCGTCCTCGCGGTGAACCCATGGGAACAGCTTCTCGAGGGAATCGATCTTCCCTTCCACCCCGACCTCGCCGTACCCGCACTGACCGAGGTCGCCCTTCCCATTCCTCAGCCTGATCCGGTCGCCGATGTCGAGGCCGAAGCGCATCAACAGGTCGTCGACCGGCTGGCCGGCTCGGTCAGCAGCGGCATGACGATCGCCGTCGGTGCCGGAAGCCGGGGTCTCGTCGAGCGAGTAGCCCTGTTGCGCGGCGCAATCAGCGGTTTGCGCTCCCTTGGCGCCGAACCTTTCGTTGTGCCGGCAATGGGAAGCCACGGCGGCGCCACCGCCGAAGGTCAGCGAGCCATGTTGGAAGCACTGGGCATGACCGAATCGGCCATCGACTGCGAGATACGCGCCTCGATGGACACCGTCGAGGTTGCCCGCACACCCGACGGCATGCCGTTGTACCTCGACCAGCACGCCGCCGGCGCCGACCGGATCATGCCGGTCAACCGCATCAAGCCGCACACGTGCTTCAAGGGTCCAATCGAAAGCGGTCTGACCAAGATGGCCGTGGTCGGATTCGGCAAGCAACCCGGCGCGGCCCAGATCCACGCCTGCGGGCCGGTCGAGATGCGCAACCGGTTGCTCAACGGCATCGGAGCACTGAAAGCGACCGGTCGGCTTCTCGGAGGCGTCGGCTCGTTGGAGTCGGCCGATGGTCAAGTGGTCAGTGTGCGGGCGCTCACCGCCGACGAGGTCGGCAGTGACGTCGAGATCACCCTCACCGATGAGGCACGCGACCTCGTGCCACCCTTGCCATTCCCGGTCATCGATGTACTGATCATCGAACAGGGCGGAAAGGACATCAGTGGCACAACGCTGGACCCCAACGTCACCGGACGTTTCTGGGTGCACGGCCTCGCCGACGCCGACTCGCCACGGGTCAGCACCATCGTGCTGCTCGGCATCACCGAGGCATCGGGCGGAAATGTGCTGGGAATCGGTTTCGCAGACTTCATTCCGACGTCGGTAGCCGCCGGTATCAACTGGCAGAAGACCTATGTCAACTGCTTCACGGCCGGGCCGTCGGGCGTGCGTCGCAGTCGCATGCCGATGGTGCTACCGACCGAGACCGACTGCATCAAAGCCGCGCTCAGCATGTGTGGCAAGGCCGTCGACGAGCCCAAGAGCGTCGTGCGCATCCGCAGCACACTGCATCTCACCCGGTGCTGGGTCAGCGAGCCGTTGTTGGCTCAACTCCCCGCCGGCGCCCGAATCATCGCCTAAGAAGCCGCGGCGCGCCGACGACCTCACCGCGAGTCTCACAGCCTCCCCGTCGGGCGCGAAAAGTGCAGCAGCGTTGCCACAATCGCACCCACGGGCGCGAGACGAGTACCACGCCTACCGGAATCGCGCCCGACGAGCTTGCGCTGGCGGTCAGGGGCGGGCGGCTTCGATGGCGTCGAGTTGGGCGCGGGTGAGCAGCGAGACCATCGTCAGGCCGGCGTCGACCAGCGCCGCACCGTGATCGGGGCTGCGATCGATCACGCACACGACATGCTCGACGATCGCCCCGAGCGCGCGCAGCTGCTCAGTCGAGATCACCACCTGCCCACCGGTGGTGATCACATCTTCGATCACCGTCACCCGCCTGCCCTCGATCTCCGCGCCCTCGGCGAGCCGGGCAGTGCCGTAGGCCTTGGCCTGTTTGCGTACGAACGCCGCTGGGATGCCCGTGTGCAGTGACAGCGCCGTGGCGATCGGCACGCCACCCAGCTCGAGCCCGGCGAGTACCTCGGTGTCGGGCGGCAACAGTGCCACGAGCGCGGCGGCAATGTCGGCGAGCAGCACCGGGTCGGCCTCGAAGCGGTACTTGTCGAAGTATTCGGTGGCGATCTGGCCGGACCGCAGCGTGAACGTCCCGGTGAGCCGAGCGATCGAGTTGACCCGATGGGCCAATGAGTCAGGAGAGATGCCAGGAGAGATGCCAGGAGAAAGGTCAGGAGCCATGTTGGTCAGTCTGTGGGGCGCGGTGGCCGCGCATCAACACCTCTTGAGCAATGGTTGCGACGTGGAGACCCTCGGCCGTGAACACATGCCCGATGGCCAACCCCCGCCCGCCCACGTAGCTGTGACACGTGAAGTCGTAGAGATGCCAGCTGTCGCAACGCACCGGACGATGAAACCACATCGTGTGATCAAGGCTGGCGACGAATCTGCCATCGACATCGATATCGGTCGCTGCTTGTATCGAATCGGTCGGGAGATCATCGGAGAGATATGCCAGCCAACAGCGATGCAACAACTGATCTTCACCGAGCGCAGCGTTGACCTTCATCCACGCCAACGTGCGACCAACACCAGGACGAGTCGGCACGAAGCGTCGCTCGTATGACGATGTCCACGTGTCAGAGACGAGCGATTCGGGATCGGCAATGTCACTGTCCATCGTGATTGTCTGCAGATCGACCGACGGCTCGGGACGCTGAAAGGAAGCCTCGAGATTGAGGATTGCACCGGTCGCCTGGCGAGCGATCACGCTGCGCGTTGAAAAACTCCGCCCGTTACGAATACGGTCGACTTCGAAACGGATGGGTTCCGTGTGGTCGCCGCGACGAATGTAATACGCACGCAACGAATGGACTTCGAGATCAGGTTCAACCGTGCTTGCGGCAGCGCGCAAAGCCTGAGCAACGATCTGACCGCCGTACAATCCACCCCACGGGTACTGCGGACCAATTCCAACGAAGGTATCGGCCCCGTGTAGCTCGAGATCGAACAGTCGGCTGAGATCCATCACCTCGATCGTAACTATTGAGATTCACAAATATGAAACTATAATGCACACCATGGCAAAACGAGGGCCCAAAGGGCCGATGACGGATGAGCACAAAGCAGCGCTGGCGATGGGACGAAACGAGGGCAACGCAGTGCGTAACTATCTCGAGGCGTTGCGCAGCAACAAGCCCAAGCGCGGCAGGCGCCGCACTCGCGAGTCGATCGCCGCCCGCCTGGCAAGCATCGATACCGAGTTGGAGGCGGCCGATTCGATGAACGAGCTGCGGCTGCGTCAGGAGCGCCGTGATCTACAGACCGAGCTGGCCTCCATCGGCGAGAAGGTCGACATCAGCGCGTTGGAAGATGGGTTCGTGACGGTCGCCAAGTCATACAGCGCCCGCCAGGGCATTTCGTATGCCACGTGGCGTGAAATCGGCGTCGACGCAGCCGTCCTCAAGCGCGCTGGCATTTCTCGCGCCGGTTAGCCCCTCAGGGCGTCAACAGCGTCGAATACCGCCGTACTGTGGCGCAGCGAACGCTGCAAATCGAAGGCCTCGTCGAGCAACTCAGGGGGCACAACAACCCTGGGGTCAGCATCGAGGAGGTCACGGAACGAGCGTTTCTCGCCCCATGCCCGCGCTGCATTGTCTTGCACAATACGGTAGGCATCGTCGCGGCCAAGCCCGCCCTGCACCAACGCCAACAACACCGGTTGGCTGAAGACCAGACCAAAGCTGGCATCGAGATTGGTGCGCATGCGATCGGGAAACACCTGCAGACCAGCGAGCAATCGCTGCATTCGGCGCATCACGTAATAGGCCATCAATGAACTGTCGGGAAGAATGATTCGCTCGACGGAACTGTGCGAGATATCGCGCTCATGCCACAGCGCGATGTCCTGCATACCAGCTTGCAGATTCCCGCGCAGCACCCGCGACAACCCGCTGATCGTCTCGGCACTGATCGGGTTGCGTTTGTGGGGCATTGCACTGGAGCCCTTTTGGTCGGGCTTGAAACCCTCCTGCACTTCGCCGACCTCGGTTCGTTGAAGATGGCGCAACTCGACGGCGATCATCTCCATCGTTGCCCCGACCGACGCGCAGGCCCACAAGTACTCGGCGTGCCGGTCGCGGGCAATGACCTGTGTTGCCGGCACTGGCGTGAGACCGAGACGCTCGCCCACGTAGGACTCAACCGACGGATCGATGTTGGAGTACGTGCCGACCGCGCCGCTGAGCTTGCAGACGGCAATTGCCTGGCGCGCGGCACGCAGGCGGCCACGATCACGATCGATCTGTAGTGCCCACAGCGCAACCTTGGCGCCGAACGTCGTCGGTTCGGCGTGGATGCCGTGAGTTCGCCCGATCATCACTGTGTCGCGATGAGCACGCGCCAGATCGATCACCGTCGCCAGCAACGCCGACGATGCCTCGATCAACAGGTCGGCCGAATCGCGCAACGCCCAACACCACGCGGTGTCGACGATGTCGCTGGACGTCAGGCCGTAGTGAATCCACGCCCCGGCCGGCTGGCCGATCGCGGCCTGCACGACGTCGACGAACGCTGCCACGTCGTGATCGGTGACTGCCTCGCGATCACTGACCGCCTGCACAAACGTGGCATCGGTGACGGGCGCCTTGGCCCTGCATGTTGCGGCATCGGCTGCCGGCACGATGCCGAGGGCGGCTTGCGCCTCGGTCGCCAGTAGCTCGATCTCCACATATCGGCTGAAGCGGGTGGTGTCGGAAAACACCGCTGCCATCTCCGGCAGCGAATACCGATCGATCACTGCCACTCCAGCACCGCGTCGCGGGCCGGCCCGGTGCCGACGATCCTCACCGGCACGCCGACCTCGGCCTCGACCAGGGCCACGAACTCGGCGGCCTTCGGAGGAAGGTCGCTGCGGCTGCGTACGGCAGAGATGTCGCACAGCCAACCGTCGAGCACCGCGTAGATGGGGCGACCGTCGGCGTCGTACTCGGTGCACACCTTGATCTCGGAGAACGTGTCGAGCACATCCAGCTTGGTCAGGGCGATCTCGGTGAGCGAGTTGATGCGAACCGCCTTGCGCAACATCACGCAGTCGAGCCAGCCAGTGCGACGACGACGCCCGGTGACCGTGCCGAACTCGTGGCCGATCTCGACAAGCCGGTCGCCGGTGTCGTCGAGCAGTTCGGTGGGGAACGGGCCGCTACCCACTCGCGTTGTATATGCCTTGGTGATACCGACGATGCGCGTCAGGTACAACGGGCCGATGCCAGTGCCGACACACGCACCGCCCGCAGTCGGATTCGACGACGTGACAAAGGGGTAGGTGCCGTGATCGAGGTCGAGGAATGTCGCCTGCGCGCCCTCGAGCAGCAGGTGATCGTTGCGGTCGAGAGCCTCGTGCAGTAGCTGCACCGTGTCGATCACGTACGGCGCCAGCCTGCGGCCGAGTGTCGTGAAGCGCTCGACGAGCTCGTCGACGTCGAGCGGTTCCCCACCGAGCGCAACGATCTCGGCGTTGTGGCTGACAGCGCGCTCTTTCACTGCCGTGGCGAAGCCAACCGGGTCGAGCACTTCGCCGGCGCGTACACCCTCGCGCCGCGCCTTGTCGGCATACGCCGGGCCGATGCCTTTCAAGGTGGTACCGATGCGAGCGTCACCGCGCCCCGCTTCGTACAGCGCGTCGAGGGCCTGATGCCATGGGAAGATCAGGTGAGCCTGGCTGCTGACCTTGAGCTTGACGCAACTGACGCCGCGGCCCTCCAGCGTGTCGATCTCGTTGAACAAGGTGGGCATGTCGATGACCACACCGTTGCCGATGACCGGGATGATGTGCGGATAGAGCACACCGGATGGGACCAGTTGCAGCGCATACCGCTCGGTTCCCACCACCACCGTGTGGCCGGCGTTGTGGCCACCCTGATAGCGCACGACGTGGGTGTGTTCGCTGGCCAGCAGGTCGATGACCTTGGCTTTGCCCTCATCGCCCCATTGGGCTCCAACGACGACGGTGACGGGCATGGCGAGACGCTCCTAGCGGCTTCGGGCGGAACGTGGGTGAATCCTACCCGATACCCTCGTCGCTCATGTCGGTGCTGCGATCGATGACCTGGTCGGCGATGAACGACGACGCGCGCCGCGCCTTGTGTGCACGAGGATTGGAGGCGATCTTCGATTCCGATCTGAAGGAGGCCATCGGTCGAATCATCGACGACGTTCGCGTCAACGGCGACGAGGCCGTGTGTCGTGCCCTGCGTGAGTTCGATCACGTGTCGCTGCAGCCGGATCAACTTCGAGCCACCACCGAGGAGATCGCCGACGCCGAAGTAACCATCGAAGTCGACCTGGCAATCGACGACGCAATCGCCCACCTGCGTTCGTTCAACGAGCAGTTGATGCTGCGCTCGGCTGATTGGAGCTTCGAGAGCGAGCCTGGCCTGTCGGTCGGCGAGAAAGTCACACCGATCAGCTCTGCCGGTCTGTTCGTGCCCAGTGGCAAGGCCAGTTATCCCAGCGTGGCCTACCAGTTGGGAGTGCCGGCCACCGTCGCCGGCGTGCCTGAGCTCGCACTTGTCGTGCCACCGATGCCCGACGGCGGGGCGCGCATCGACCCTGCTGTGCTTGTCGTGTGCCGCAAGCTGGGCATCGACAACGTGTTTCGCGTCAACGGCCCGGCAGGCATTGCGGCACTCGGGTTCGGCACCGAGTCCATCCCTCAAGTTCGCAAGATCGTCGGTCCGGGAAGTTCGCCTGTCGCGTGTGCCCAGGTCGAGATGCAGCGGTACGGCGTGGCGACGATGATGATCCTCGGGCCGACGGAGAGCATGGTGATCGCCGATGATTCCGCCGACCCTCGATACCTTGCGGCCGATCTGTTGAACGAGGCCGAGCACGGCATGGACTCGACCGTCGTGCTTGTCACAACGTCCACCAAGCTGTTCTCCATGGTCGACCGCGAACTGCAGCAGCAGATCGCCGGCCTGCCGGCCGAACGCGGAGACGCCGCACGCGCGGCGTTGGGCATCAACGGCGGCTGCGTGCTGGTCGCCGACCTGGGTGAAGCCGCCGACGTCGCCAACCGTTGGGCGCCCGAGCACTTGCAGGTGGTCGTCACCGCCACGGCAGAAGCCGAACTGGTCGACCGCCTGGTCAATGCCGGCGAGATCCTGATCGGCCAGCACACCTTGTTCGCGGCCGGCAACTACGTCATCGGTTGCCCGGCCAGCCTTCCGACGGGCGGGTTCGCCCATGTGTCGAGTGGGATCACTGCGGACGCGTTCTTGAAGCGAACCGCGGTGGCTCGTGCCGATGCGACGGCCCGGCGCAGGATGACGCCGACCATTGTGGCAATGAGCAAGCACGAGGGTTTCGCCGCACACGGCACCGCAGCGCTCATCCGCGGCGACTGATCGTGGCGACGTAGTCAGCGCGGTCCCCCTTTCGGATGAGGGTGTGACAAATCCTCGAGAGCCGCCTTGCGGACCCGATCCATATCAGGCACCCGACGCTGCTGCCGAGGCGTTTGACGACTCCGGCCCCGCATCGGGGCGCCAGTCATCAAACGCACTAATCAGGCAGATGCGCTTGACGATTCCGGCCCCGATGCGGGGCGCCAGTCATCAAACGCCGTGTACCAGGTGGCACCGATCTGCCTGATGGAGCTGGTCGCAGCTCCTCTCGTAGGCTCTCCGGCAGCTGCAGACTTGCGATCACGCCGTCAGCCGAAGAGGCGCGGTCAGCGCGCTGCGCGGCGGCGACGGCCGGTCACCAGCAGCAGCAGGCCGCCGACACCGAAGAGCCACCCACCGACGATCAGCTTGGTGACAACCGTTCCACCAGTACTGGGCAGTAGCGAAGCCCGGTTCAACACCACGGTGTTGGACTCGGCCGAGACCGTCGGACCGTTGGGGCACTGCAGGCCGCTGGCCCCCAGGAGCGGGCAGACCACTTCGAAATCGGTCACCGGCAATGCCGTTGCGAACGCCTGGTTGAGGATCACCTTGGCCGCCACATCAGCGGCTGTCACCGTGTGAACAGCCGTACACGTCAGGGCTTGCCCCGGCGTCAAGTTGGTCGGGGCGCAGGAGATCAGCGAAGCATTGGGATCGGACATGACAACGTTGATCAGGGTTACGTTGCCCGTGTTCGTGGCTGTGATCGTGTATGAGATCTTGTCGCCGATCTTGACGAACTCGGTCGCCGACGACGACTTGACGATCGACAGAGCCGTGATCGGCAGCGCGGGTACCACCACGGTCGCGCTGGTGGCGACAACGGTGGAGCCGGTCGGCGAGACGCCCGACACAGATGCCGTGTTGCTCAACGTGCCCCGGTCGAGATCGGACTGCGTCACGACGTGGCCCGCCGAGCAGGTCAGTGTCTGACCCGGGCCGAGCGTGACCGGCGCGCACGCCGTCAGCGTGGCGTTGGGATCGGCGATTGTCACGTTGGTCAATGTGGCACTGCCGGTGTTCCTCGCGACAAGGGTGAAGCTGACGACGCTGCCGACCGTCGAATACGTCGCCACCGATGTCGCCTTGGTGATCGAGAGTGCCGCGGTCGGTGGCACGACCGGGCTCACTTCCACGCTGGCGGTTGCCTGCGCGGTGACCTGGCCACTGGCCCCGCCGGCCGTCGCGGTGACGATGTTGAGGATCGAGCCTGTGGCACCCGGTGCTACCTGCACGTTGAACGTGATCGTGACCGAGCCACCCAATGGCAGGTCGGCAGTGAGTGCTGGCGAACCGCTGCCGATGACCGAGTTGCAGACACCACCGGCGCTGCCCAGGCATGTCCACGAGAGCGCAACGAGACCGGCCGGCACAGGGTCGGAGATCGAGACATCGTCGAGCAGCGCTGGGCCGGCATTGCTGACCACGATCGTGTACGAGAAGGCGTCTCCGGGCAGGGCGGTTGCGACTGTGGCTGTCTTCTGCACCGACAGCGACGAGGTGAAGTCGACCGCGAACGTCACACTGGCCGTGTTGTTCGTCGGATCAGGATCGATGGTGTCGGGCCCGACGGCAGCAGTCGCAGTGTTGACGATGGTGTTCGGCGCGGCACTGGTCACCGTCGCGCTCACGGTGAAGGTGGCCGATCCGCCAGCGGCAAGATCGATGCTCGAGGTGATGTCGCCCGTGCCATTCGCCGGGCACGAGGAACCAGGGGTTGCCGCGCATGTCCATGTGAGGCTGGCCAGGCCGGCAGGCATGGTGTCGAGCACGGTGACGCCCGCCGCCCGATCGGGGCCGGCGTTGGAGACAACGACCGTGTAGTTGAGGGCCTGACCAACTGCAACCACGGCCGCAGACACGGCCTTGGTGACAGCGATGTCGGCGGTGAACACCAAGGTGTCGGTGTCACTGGCGACGTTGTTGGAGGGGTCGGGGTCGGTCGTTCCAGCTGCCACGGTCGCGGTCACCGTGTTGGTCAATGTGCCAGCGAACAGGCCGGCTTGCAGCGACACCGTCAACGTCACAGTTCCGGCCGCGGCAAGGTCGACGGTGGTGTTGACAGCTCCGATTCCCGACGCAGCGGCGCACGACGAACCTGCCGCTGCCGAGCATGTCCACGAGGCAGTCGCCACGCCCGAAGGCAGCGGGTCGTCGATGGTGACGCCGGCGGCCGCAGAAGGCCCGGCGTTGGCAACGGTGATGGTGTACGACGACGTTGCACCTGGCGACTGCGACGTGACGCCGTTCGACTTGGCCACTGACACGTCGGCGACCGGGTCGAGCGTGTCGGTATCTGTGGCTGTGTTGTCTGCGACATCGGGGTCGGTGACGCCGACAGGCGGGGCGACCGTTGCGGAGTTGGTCAGTGTTCCGGCTGCGTTCGGCGACACCGTGCCGGTGATGCGTACGGCCACACTCGCGCCGACCGCGAGATCGAGGTTGAGCGACACGTTGCCGCTGCCGGCGCCCGCTCCACATGCGGCCCCGGCGCCCGCTGTACACGTCCACGTGACACCGGTGATCGAGGCGGGAACGAGATCGCTGAGCGTGGCACCGCTGACCGATGAAGGCCCGTTGTTGACGACGGTGATGTCGTAGCCGACCGAGTTGCCAGGCGTGAGCGCCGAGACGTGATTGGTCTTCGTCACGGCCAGATCGGCGATCCTGTCGATGTCGGTGACATCAGTCGAGTCATTGTTGGTCAGGTCGGAGTCCACGATGCCAGTCGGCAACGTCACCGACGCAGTATTCGAAAGCGTGCCACTGGCAGAGGGTGACACCGTGGCCGTCACGCTGAACGTGACGGTGCTCGCGGCCGGCATGTCGATCATCTCGCTGATCGAACCGAAGCCTGATGCTGCGCTACACGACGCTGCACCGGTCGCCGCGCAGGTCCAACTCGCACCGATCAATGCAGCCGGCAACGAGTCGATCACCTGGATGCGGTCGATCTGCGACGGCCCCGGGTTGGTGACCACGATCGTGTACGTAGTCGAGGTTCCGGCAACGATCGTGGCAACACCATCGGATTTGACGATCGACACGTCGCCGAGCCCGTTGACCATGGTCGTGTCGATGGCGATGTTGTCGGCGCTGTTGGGATCGGTGACCCCCACTGGGGCGTCGACGGTCGCGGTGTTGGTCACGACACCGATTTGGCTAATCGCGATCGTCGCGTCGATCACGAACGTCGCCGACTCACCGATGGCCAGATCGACCGTGGTCGCGATGTCCCCGCCACCCGCAGCGGACGCGCACGACGAACTCGGCAAAGCGCTGCACGTCCATGTCACCGCCGACAACCCGGCGGGCATCACATCAGTGACGGTCGCGCCGACGACTGCGGACGGGCCGTTGTTGGTGACCACGATGGCATAGGCCACGGGGTCGCCGGGCAATGCCGTCGCCAGACCGTCGTCCTTGGTGATCGACAGGTCGGCCGTTGGAGTCAGTACATCGCTGTCGGTCGCAGAATCGTTGGCGGGGTCCGTGTCGGTCACGCCGACAGGTCCTGTGACCGTTGCCGTGTTGACGACGAAGCCCGTGGCGGTCGGGTCGATATCGGCATCGACATCGATCGTCAGTGATCCGCCGGCCGGCAGTGTGGCCAGCAGCGATACGTCGCCAGAGCCGCTGGGGGTGCCGCACGTCGCGCCGCCCGAAGCGGTGCACCCCCAACTGGCATTGATGAGCTCTGCGGGCAACAGGTCCGTGATCTGAGCACCGGCCGCCGTTGACGGCCCGCTGTTTGCAACCATGATCGTGTAGGTGGTCGAGGTCCCCGGAACCACCGATGTGACACCATCTGTCTTGGCGATCGACAGGTCGACCGAAGGAGTGAGGTTGTCGATATCGGTCGACGAGTTGTCGGTCAGATCGGAGTCGACGACACCCACCGGCACGCTCACCGTTGCGGTATTGACCACGGTGCCTGTAGCGACGGGGACGACCGTGGCAGTCAGGGTGTAGGTCACAGCGGAGCCGGCCTGCAGATCGGCCGTCGTGACGATGCCACCGATGCCCGAGACCGCATCGCACGAGCCACCGATCGAGCCCGTGCACGTCCAGGTGGCATTGATGAGCTCTGCCGGCAGCACATCGGCAACGGCGGCATTGGACACAGCGGATGGGCCGGCGTTGCTGACGATGATCGAGTAGGTGATCGTCGTGCCCGGCACAGCCGCGGCTGCTCCGTCGGTCTTGACAACATTCACGTTGGCCTGCGGCGACAGCGAGTCGACGTCGGTCGCCGAGTTGTTGCCGGCATTCGTGTCGCCGGTGCCGAGGGCGGGCATGACGGTGACGGTGTTGGCGAGCACTCCCACGGCAGATGGTGAAACGGAAGCAGCAACGATGTACGTGAGGGTGCCGCCGACGCCGACGGTCACGATCTCGTCGATCGAGCCGCTACCCGACGGCGCACCGCACGAGGATCCCGGTGCCGCGCTACATGTCCAGGTCGCTCCGAGCAACGACGCAGGCAGGCTGTCGAGCACTTGCGATCCCGCGGCCACCGACGGGCCGGCGTTGGTGACGACGATGATGTAGCTGATCGGCGTGCCGGGGATCGCGATGACCTGCCCATCGGTCTTCGTCGCGGCGAGGTCGACCGCCGGATCCAGGTCGGTGACATCGGTGGCCGAGTTGTTGGCGGAGTCGGAGTCGGCGAAGCCGGAGGGTGGAGCCACCGTCGCGGTATTGCTGAGCACACCCGTGGCATCGGCGTCGATCGTTGCCGCGACCATGAACGAAACAGAACCACCGGCAGCGAGATCAACAAGTTCGCTGATGTCGCCGGTGCCGGTCGCATTGGTGCATGCGGATCCGGGGCTGGCCGTGCACGACCAGGTGACACCCGACAACGACGGGGGCACGGTGTCGCTGATAGCGACGCCTGCGGCCGCCGACGGACCGCTGTTGGAAACAACGATGGAGTAGGAGATCCCTGCTCCCGGCGCGGCCGACGTCAGACCGTCGGTCTTGGTGATCGACAAATCACCGAGCGGGTCGACCTGGGTGGTGTCGCTGGCGACGTTGTCGGCTGTGTTCGGATCCGTGGCACCGGCGGGTGCATCGATCTGCGCGGTGTTGGTGATCGATCCAACGGAGGCCGTGACGGTCGCCGTGACAGTGAACGTCGCCGAGGCGCCGACGGCCAGATCGACTGTTTCGTTCAGATCACCGATACCCGACGCCGGGCACGTGGCGCCACTGCCGGCTGCGCACGTCCAACTGACGCCAAAGACTCCCGCGGGCATCGCGTCACTGACAACAGCGCCAGTGATCGCCGACGGACCGGCGTTGGAGGCAACGATCTCGTACGTGATCAGGTCTCCCGGGCGAGCATTCGTGTCGTTGTCGGTCTTGGTGATCGACAGATCGGCAACGGCATCGAGCGTGTCGGTGTCGGCGTCAGAGTTGTTGGTCGGATCCGGATCCGTCGCGCCCGCCGGCGGCGTGACGGTGGCCGTATTGGTGATCGATCCTGTGGCCGAACTCGACAAGGTGGCGGTGACGGTGAACGTTGCAGTGCCGCCTGTTGCCAGGTCGACCAATTCGCTGATGCTGCCGCTACCGGACGCCGGGCAGGCACCGTTCACGGCGACGCAGGTCCACGAGGCGCCGATGAGCGTCGCCGGGAAGACGTCGGTGACCGACGCACCGACCACATCCGATGGACCGGCGTTCGACACCACGATCGTGTACGACACCGCAGTACCAGGCACCTCCGACACCACACCATCAGTCTTCGTCACCGACAGATCAGCAGTCGGCACCAACGTGTCGACATCGCTCGCCGAGTTGTTCGACAGATCCGGATCCGTCACAGAACCAGGAGCAACCACCGACACCGCATTGACCAACACCCCGGACGCATCAGCAGCCAAATCACCCGACACCGAGTACGTCACCGAGCCACCCGAAGCCACATCGATCACATCAACGACATCACCCGTACCCGACGGCGAACACACACCACCAGCCACACCCACACACGACCACAACACATTCGACAACGACACCGGCATCACATCACTCACCGACGCACCGACCACATCCGACGGACCGGCGTTCGACACCACGATCGTGTACGACACCGCAGTACCAGGCACCTCCGACACCACACCATCAGTCTTCGTCACCGACAGATCAGCGACTGCCACGACGTCGGTGGTGTCGACGGCGATGTTGTTGCCGGGCGTCGGATCCACACCGGGGCCGGGCATGGCCACGGTCGCGGTGTTCGTCAGCGTGCCGGTGAAGGCAGCGTCGATCGTCGCGGTCACCGTGAAGGTAGCCACACCACCGGCGAGCAGATCGACCGTCGCGGCGATGTCACCGGCGCCACCGACCCCGCCGCACACCGACCCGGCAGTCGCCGTGCAACTCCACGTCGCTCCGCTGAGCGCCGGGGGCATGACGTCGGCCACCGGTGCGCCGGTGATCATCGACGGACCGGCGTTGGCGACTTCAATCGTGTATGTCACCGTGGTGCCGGCAACATCGCTGAGATTGCCATCGGTCTTGGTGATCGACAGGTCGGCCTTCGGATTCACGGTCGTCGCATCGGTGGCCGAGTTGTCGCCCGGGTTGGGATCGTTCGCGCCTGCTGGCGCCATGACTGTGGCCGTGTTGGTGATCGTTCCAGTCGCTGTGCCGACGACGGTTCCGGTGATCGAGAACGTCACCGTGCCACCCACGGCTACGTCGATCGACTCGTTCAGTGAGCCCGTGCCGCTGGCAACACAGCCGCCATTGACCGCAGCGCAGGTCCATGTCACGCCGGTGAGCACAGCCGGCACGGCATCGATCAACGATGCGCCGACGGCATCGGATGGGCCGGCACTGGAAACCGTGACGGTGTAGGTCACCACGTCGCCGGGCAGTGCCGATGTCAGGCCATCGGTCTTGCTGACGGCGAGGTCGGTGACCGGAGTGTTGGTGTCGAGGTCAGTTGCCGAGTTGTTGCCTGGGTTCGGGTCGATCACGCCGACCGGCGCGGCAACCGTTGCCGTGTTGACGAGGTCGCCGACCAGTGCCGGATCGACCACACCCGTGATGGTGAACGTGACCGAGCCACCGACCGGCAGATCGACGGACTGGTTGATCGGTGCCGATCCGGTCGCGGTGGTGCATGCTCCTCCGCTCGTTCCGGCGCAGGTCCACGTCGCCCCGGTGAGCGCGGCCGGCACGAGGTCGGTGACCGCCGCGCCGGCGATGTCGGATGGGCCGGCGTTCGATGCGGTCACCGAGTAGACGACGGTCGTGCCGGGCGTCACGGTCGCCGAGCCATCAGTCTTGGTGATCGACAGATCAGCGACCAACAGCATGGTGTCGGTGTCGCTGGCAGCGTTGTCGCCAGAGTTTGGATCGGTGACGCCGCTGGGTGCGGCCACCGTCGCGGTGTTCGTCACGTCAGCGGTCACCGAGGAGTCGATTGCCATCACCACGGTGAAGGTCACCGAGGCGCCGACGGCCAGATCGACCGTGGTCGAGATGGAGCCCGTTCCCGACGGGTCGCTGCAGCTCGCCGCTCCGGTCGCCGTGCAGGCCCACGAGTCGAACGTGGTGCCGACCGGTTGGAGATCGGTCACGGTCGCACCGGTCACGTTCGACGGCCCGTTGTTGGTGACGACCATCGTGTACGTCGTGGTCGACCCTGGGGTCGCAGTCGACGAACCGTCGTCCTTGGTGATGGTCAGATCCGCAACGCCGGCAACCGTGTCGACATCGGTGTCGGAGTCGTTGGCCGAGTTCGGGTCGGTCACGCCGCTCGGCGGGATGACCGAGGCGATGTTGGTCAGCAGGCCCGAGGCCGCTGCGTCGATGTCGACGACGACGGTGAAGGTGACCGACGAGCCGGCCGCGAGGTTGACGTTCGTCGCCAGCGCGCCCGTGCCGGCGACGATGCACGAGGCTCCCGCGGTCGCACTGCACGTCCAGGTCATTGCCGTCACTCCGGTCGGGATCGGGTCGCTGACTGCGGCGCCGAACACGTTCGAAGGTCCGTTGTTCGAGACGACGACGGTGTAGGTCGTGGAACCACCGGCCACTGCCGCGCCGGTGAAGTCGTCCTTGGAGATCGACAGGTCAGCGCGTCGCTCGATGACGGTGGTGTCGGTCGCCGAATTGTTGCCCGGCGTCGGATCGATCGAGCCGAACGGCATCGTGATCGTCGCCGTGTTGGAGAGCAGCCCTGGCGCCGCCGATCCATTGACGGTCCCGGTGATCGAGAACGTCACCTGACCGCCAGCGGCAAGGTCGGCGAGCTCGTTGATGCTGCCACTGCCCGTGGCGTTGGCGCACGTCGAACCGACCGTCGCAGAGCAGGTCCAGGATGCGCCGACGAGCACTCCGGGGATCGCGTCGGCGACGGTTGCACCGATGATCGGCGACGGTCCTGCGTTGGTGGCAACGATCGAATAGGTGACCACCTCACCGGCAGCCACCGTGGTGAGGCCGTCGGTCTTGGTGATCGAGAGATCCGCGGTCGGCGTGATCGAGGTGGTATCGGTCGCCACGTTGTCACCGGTGCTCGGATCGCTGACCCCTGCCGGAGCATCGATCTGCACCGTGTTCGCAACGACGCCTGACGTTGCGGTGATCGACGTCGTGACGGTGAAGATTGCCGTCGCTCCTACCGGCAGCGACACCGTCGTGTTGATGTTGCCGCTACCCGATGCAGGACACGACGCACCTGCGGACGGTGCGCAGGTCCACGAGGCTGCGGACAGGCCTGCGGGCAAGGCGTCGATCACCGGGGCACCGACGACCGCCGACGGGCCGGCGTTGGCGGCGACGAGGGTGTAGGTGATCGCGTCGCCGGGCTGGGCGCTGATCCGGCCGTCGGTCTTGCTGATCGACAGATCGGCCTCAGGGTTCAAGGTGTCGGTGTCGGTCGCTGTGTTGTTGCCGGCCATCGGATCGGTGACGCCGCTCGGAACGGCGACGTCGACGGTATTGGCGAGCGTGGAGGTTGCCGAGGGCGACACGGTGGCGGAGATCGTGAAGGTCGCAGTGCCACCGACTGCAAGATCGATGTTGGCCGCGATATTGCCCGTACCGGTCGCCGGGCATCTTCCGCCGGCCGCCGCGCACGTCCACGACGCGCCGAGCAGGTCGGCTGAGAGGAGGTCGGTCACTGTCGCACCGGCCACAGCCGACGGGCCGGCGTTGCCGGCGACGACCGTGTAGGTGACGGGCGTACCCGGCACCACATTGGTTTGGCCGTCGGTCTTGGTGACGAACAGGTCGGATTGCGGTGTCAGCGTGTCGGTGTCGGTGGCCGAATTGTCGCTCGGGTCTGGATCGGTGGTGCCGATCGGTGCAGCGATCGACGCTGTGTTGACCAACGTTCCGGTGGCGTTGGAATCGATCATTGCCGTCACCGAGTAGGTGACCGAGGCACCCGTCGGGAGATTCACCGTGTCGGCGATGTTCCCGACTCCGGCTCCTGCGCAGGTGCCGCCGCCAGTACCGACACAGGTCCAGGTCGAGCCGACAAGCGAGGCCGGGAGACTGTCGTTGATCGTCGCGCCGACCGCGTCGGAAGGTCCGGCATTCGTGGCGACAACCGTGTAAGTCAACGACGTGCCGGGCACGGCGTTCGACAAGCCGTCGGTCTTGGTGATCGACAGGTCGGCCGACGGGCTCAACGTGTCGATATCGGTCGCCGAGTTGTTCGCGGGCGCCGGGTCGGTGACCCCGATCGGTGCGGCGACCGACGCAGTGTTGACGAAGGCGCCCGTCGCCGCGCTCGAGATGTCGACCGTTGCTTGGTACGTGGCGGCGCCACCCGGCAGCAACGAGACCGTGTCAGCGAGCGCTCCGCTGCCGGAAGGCGCGCACGACGAGCCCGGCGACGCCAGGCAGGTCCAGTTCATTGCTGTCGCACCGGCGGGAATGGCGTCCGACACCGGGGCGCCAACGACCGTCGACGGACCGGAGTTGCTCACCGTCACTGTGTAGACGGTCGAGCCGCCGGGCGTAGCCGCCAGGCTGCCATCGGTCTTGGTGATCGACAGGTCGGCCTCGGCGACGATCGTGGTGAGATCGGTCGCCGAGTTGTTGGCAGGAGTCGGGTCGACACCGACGCCTGGCATGGTCACCGAGGCAGTGTTGGTGAGCACACCGGCAAAGGCCGGGTCGATCGAGGCGTCGATGACGAACGTCGCTGTTCCACCGGCCAGCAGATCGACGGTTGTAGTAATGTCGCCGCCACCCGCTGGATCGTCGCATACGGAGAAAGCAGAAGGCGAGCAGGTCCACGACACTGCCAGCAACGCGGCCGGCAGCACGTCGTCGACCGGCGCGTCTTGGATGGTCGAAGGACCGCTGTTGGTGACAACGATCGAGTACTGGAGCGATGTACCGGCGACATCGGTGACATTGCCATCGGTCTTGGTGATCGACAGGTCGGCTTTCGGGTTGATCGTCGTCGATGCCGAGGACGTGTTGTTGGCCGGGTTCGGATCGTTGGCTCCCGCCGGTGCAGCGACGGTCGCCGAGTTGATGATCGTGCCGGTCGCCGTCGACGCGACCGTGCCGGTCACCGTGAACGACACACTGCCACCGACCACCAGGTCGACGGTGCCCGCGATGTCGCCGCTGACAGGACCGGTGAGATCGCAGTTGCCGCCGGCCTGCGCCGCACACGTCCACGTCGCCCCGACCACGTCGGCGGGCACGACGTCGTCGACCAGCGAATCGCTGATGTCGGACGGTCCGGCATTGGCGACGACGATGGTGTACGTCAGCACGTCGTCGGGCAGTGCCGCTGCCAGGTCTACCGTCTTGGTGATCGACAGATCAGCCACTGGCACGATCGCGTCGGTGTCGGTAGCGGTGTTGTTGCTTGGGTTCGGATCCGTCGCCCCAGCAGGTACAGCGATCTGGACGGTGTTGGCGACGGGGACAGTCGCTGCAGGGCTCAGCGTCGCTGTGAGGGTGAAGGTGACCGAGGCGCCCACTGGCAGATCGGCGAGTTCGTTGATTGCCCCGACACCACTGGAGTTGCTGCACGATGCCCCGCCCGTGGCGGTGCACGACCAGGTGACACCGGTGAGCTCAGCCGGTGGGGTGTCGGTCACCACAGCACCGGTGATGTCGGATGGCCCGTTGTTGGTGGCGACGATCTGGTAGCTCACCGCTGTACCCGGTGTCGCGGTGGCGGCGAAGTCGGTCTTGGTGACCGACAGATCGGCGACTCGCGCCAATGTGTCGACGTCGGTGGCACTGTTGTCGGCCGGTGCCGGATCGGTGACACCGACGGGGGCGGTGACGGTGGCCGTGTTGACCAGATTGGCAGTGGCTGCTGCAGACAGAGTCCCGGTGATCGTGAATGTCGCCGTGGCGCCAACGGTCAGCGAGACGAGGCTGTTGACGTCGCCACTGCCCGAGGCCGGGCAGGAGCCGGAACCGCTGACCGAGCAGCTCCAGGTGACCCCGCTCAAGGTCGCCGGCAGCACGTCGGCAACCGTCGCGCCGATGACGTCGGAAGGCCCGGCATTCGATACGACAACCGTGTAGGTGACTGGCGCGCCTGGCGTCGCCGTGGCCGAGAAGTCGTCCTTGGTGATCGACAGGTCGGCAACGGGGTCGAGGGTGTCGGTGTCGGTCGACGAGTTGTTGCCGGGCACCGGGTCGGTCACGCCGGACGGAACGGTCGCGCCGGCCGTGTTGACCAGCGTGCCGAGCGCCGAGGCGGCCACGGTGGCATCGACGGTGAAGGTTGCCGTGCCACCGGCGAGCAGGTCGACGAGCGAGGCGAAATCGCCAGATCCGGAGGCCGGGCACGTCGAGCCGACCGAAGCCGAGCACGTCCAGGTGGCGCCGATCAACGTGGCCGGCATGGTGTCGACGACCGTGGCCGCAGACACATTGGATGGCCCGTTGTTGGTGACGACGATCGTGTACTGGATCGCCAGACCCGGCGTCGCCGAGCTCACGCCATCGGTCTTGGTGACCTCGAGGTCGGCGTGCCGCTCGATCGTCGTGGTGTCAGTGGCCGTGTTGTTGGCCGGTGTCGGGTCGACCGAGCCAACCGGCATCGCCACATCGGCGGTGTTAGAAAGCGTGCCCGCCGGCGTCGACGCGGCGACGGTCGCGGAGACCGTGAACGTCGCCGTACCGGTGGATGCCAACGTGACAAGGTCGCTGATGTCGCCTGAGCCTGCCGCGTCGAGGCAGCTCGACCCGGCCGACGCGGCACATGTCCAGGTGGCACCGACCAACGCTGAGGGCAGTACGTCGGTGACGAGTGCGTCGGTGATGGTCGACGGACCAGCGTTGGTGACGACGATTGTGTATGTGATTGCTTGGCCCGCAGCGATCGACGTCAGCCCGTCCGTCTTGGTGATGATCAGGTCTGCCGTCGGCGTCACCGACGTCGTGTCGGTCGCGGTGTTGTCACCGGATGCTGTCTCGACCACGCCAACGGGCGCAGCGATGGTCGCCGTATTGGCAATCACGCCAGTCGCCGGTGCATCCACCGTGGCAGTCACGGTGAACGTTGCTGTCCCACCAGGTGTCAGCGAGAGCGTGGTGTTGATGGCATTGCCCGATCCCGCCGCTGGGCACGACGCGCCCGACGATGCCGCGCACGTCCACGACACTCCGACGAGCGAGGAGGGCACGATGTCGGTGAACGGTGCGCCGATCACAGCGGATGGTCCGGCATTGGAAACCACGATCTCGTAGGTCACGGAGTCACCGGGTTGGGCCACCAGGTCGTTGTCGGTCTTGGTGACCGACAGATCGACTTCAGGCGACAAGGTGTCGACATCGGTGGCCGAGTTGTTCCCCGCGTTCGGATCGGTGGCCGGAGGTGCTGTCACCGTTGCGGTGTTGGTCAACGTGCCGGTCGCCGAAGCGGCGACATCAGCGGTGACCGCGAACGTCGCCGCGCCACCGACGGCCAGGATGACCACTGCGTTGATGTCGCCCGATCCCGCTACCGGGCAGGTCCCCCCTGCAGCCACACAACTCCATGTGGCGTTGGCGAGGTCGAGCGGGAACGTGTCGACCACGGACGCACCGACGACATCGGATGGACCATTGTTCGAGACGACGATCGTGTAGCTGACCGGGGTGCCGGGCACCTCATTGGCCGCTCCATCGGTCTTGGTGATCGACAGATCGGCGACAGCGGCGAGCGTGTCGACATCGGTGGCCGAATCGTTGACCGGGTTCGGATCAACGGTGCCAGGCGCGGCGGTCACGGTGGCGGTGTTGCTCAGCACACCAACCGCCGATGCGGCGATGGTCGCCGTGACGGTGTACGTGACGGTGGCGCCGACAGGAAGGCCGACGACGTCGTTCAGCGCTCCGCTGCCAGCGGGTGTGCACGGACCGACGCATGTCCAACTGATCGAGTTCAACTCGCCCGGGAACGTGTCGGCGACAGTGGCTCCGATGGCGTCGGACGGCCCATTGTTGGTGGCGACGATGGTGTAGGTGATCGCGGTGCCAGGTACCGCGGCGAGCGTGTTGTCGGTCTTGGTGATCGCCAGGTCTGTCTCGGCAACCAGGCTGTCGATGTCGGTTGCGGTGTTGTCGAGCGGTGATGTCTCGGTCATGGTCGGGGGAACAGTTGCAGTGGCGGTGTTGGTCAGCAGGCCTGTGGCCGCAGCGTCGATGTCGACGATGACGACGTAGGTCACCTGGCCGCCGGGCAGGAGATCGACGGTGTCACCGAGCGAGCCACTTCCCGAAGCGGTGCACGACGACCCAACGCTGGCGGCGCATGTCCAGTTCATCGCCGTCGCCCCGGCGGGCAACACGTCGCCGACGGTCGCGCCGACCACGGCTGAAGGCCCGGCGTTGTCGACGGTCACTGTGTACGTGGTGTCGGCCCCCGGAGTCGCCGTGACTGTGCCGTCGGACTTGGCGACGGTCAGGTTGGCTTCGGCGACGACTGTGGTGTCGTCGGTGCTGCTGTTGTTCGACGGATCGTCGATCGTGCCGGGCGGCGCGGTGACGGTGGCCGTGTTCGACAGCAACCCGGTGAAGCTCGGATCGACGGTTGCGGTGACCGTGAAGGTTGCCGACTCGCCCGACGGCAGGTCGACGGTGGAGTTGATGTCACCCGCTGTGGGTCCGGCGTCGTCGCAGTTGCCGGCACCGGAGGCCGTGCACGTCCAGGTCGCATTGGTCAATGCGGGCGGCAGCGCGTCGGCCACCGCCGCGTTGATCACTGCCGATGGACCGGAGTTGGCGACGGTGATCGTGTACGTCGATGAAGTGCCTGCCACATCGGTGGCTTGTCCGTCGGTCTTGGTGATCGACAGGGCTGCGGTCGAGGTGACGGCCGTTGCATCGGTCGCCGCGTTGTCGGCACTGTTGGTCTCGCTCACACCGGACGGAGCCGACACGGTGGCAGTGTTGATGACCGTGCCGATCGTCGACCCGGCGATCGTGGCGGTGACGGTGAACTGCACGGAGCCGTTGACGGCCAGATCGACGGTGGTGTTGATGTCGCCGGCGACCGGGCCGGCCAGGTCGCAGTTGCCCCCGACGCCCGATGCACAGGTCCACGTCGCCCCGAGCAGAGCCGCCGGAATCAGGTCGACGACCTGCGCGTCGGACACCGACGAAGGCCCGTCGTTGGACACCACGATCGTGTAGGTCACGGCATCGAGCGGGTCGGCAATGGCAAGGCCGTCGGTCTTGGTGATCGACAGGTCGACTTCGGGGGTCAACGGATCGCTATCGGTGGCCGAGTTGTTGCCGACGACCGGATCGGTCACCCCGACCGGCACTCCCACGGTTGCGGTGTTGTCGATGCTGCCGATCGCTGCCGAGGCGACGACTCCGTCGACCGTGTAGATCACTGTCGCTCCGACCGGCAGGTTCACGGTTTCGTTGATCGAACCGGAACCCGACGATGTGCACGAGCCGCCACCCGACGCCGCGCAGGTCCACGTTGCCGCCGTCAACGAGGCCGGCAACGCATCGACGACCGATGCACCGACGACCGACGACGGGCCGGAGTTCGAGGCCGTGACGGTGTAGCTGATCGGATCGCCCGGCACCACCGTGCTGAGAAGGTTCGTCTTGGTGATCGCCAGGTCAGCGGTCGGTGTGAGCGTGTCAGTATCGGTGGCCGAGTTGTTGCCGACAACAGGGTCGGTGATGCCCGGCGCCGGGGCGGCCGTCGCCGTGTTGCCGAGCGTGCCAGTGGCCGCGGCGTCAATCGCGGCGTCGACGACGAACGTGACGATCGTGCCGAGCGGCAGATCGACGGAGGTGTTGATCGACCCGCTTCCCGATGCCGTCGAGCAGGCGGCGCCGGCGCTCGGCGAGCAGCTCCACGACGTGAACGAGGCATCGACGGGCGTGGCGTCAGTGACAACGGTGTTCGGGGCATCCGATGGGCCAGCGTTGGTCACTGTGACCGTGTAGGTCGTCGATTGCCCGGGGATCACCGAGGCGACGCCATCGGTCTTGGTGACCGCCAGATCGGCACGTGGCGTCAGCGTGTCGACATCGGTCGCGGTGTTGTTCGCTGCGTTCGTATCGGTGACACCGAGCGGTGCGGCGACGGTGGCAGTGTTGGTCAACGTTCCCGTCGCGCCTGCGGCCACTGCGACCGTGACGGTGTACGTGACCGACGCACCGACCGGCAGGTCGACGTTGTCGCTGATCGAACCGCTGCCCGCCGCCGGGCAGCTTCCGCCACCCGAACCGGCACACGACCAGTTCATCGTCGTCACGCCTGCGGGCATCGTGTCGGTCACAGCCGCACCGGTGACGCTGGATGGTCCCGTGTTGGTGACCACGATCGTGTAGGTGGTCGACTGGCCCGGCACCGCTGTCGGAGTCCCGTCGGTCTTGGTGATGGTCAGGTCGGTCTGCGGTGTCACGGTGGTGAGGTCAGTGGCCGAGTTGTTGGCGGGCGTCGGGTCGGTGACTGTGCCCGGCAACGTGATCGTCGCTGTGTTGGAGATCGTGCCGGTGGCCGAGGCAACGACAGTGGCCGAGATCGTGAACGTTGTCGACCCGCCCGGAGCAAGGGTGACCGACGCGGCGAGATCGCCGCTGCCGGTGGCCGGACATGTCGACCCGCCGCTGGCCGAGCACGTCCAGGTTGCGCCGCTCAACGCCGCGGGAATCGTGTCGCTGACTGTCGCACCGGTCACGGTCGAAGGACCGGGATTGGAGGCGACCACGGTGTAGGTGACGTTGGCGCCGGGCACCACGGTGGTGAGGCCATCGGTCTTTGAGATCGACACATCGGCGGTCGGGGTCAGCGAGTCGATGTCGGTGGCCGAGTTGTCGGCCGACACGGGGTCGGTCACTCCGGCCGGTGCCTGCACCGTCGAGGTATTGGTCAACGAGCCTGTAGCAGTCGACGAGACCGCGACGACCACGTTGTACGTCGCAGTCGCGCCGGCGGCGATGGTGACGGTGGTCGCGATCGGCATCGATCCCGATGCAGCACCGCAGCTTGCGCCGACAGACGCGGCACACGTCCACGAACCGGAAGTCGCACCAGCAGGAAGTGCATCGGCGACGGGTGCGTTCACCGCGGTCGACGGGCCGGCATTGCCGACCACGACGGTGTACGTCGTGCTTTGGCCGGGAATGACCGAGGCGACTCCGTCGGTCTTGCTGATCGAGAGATCGGCCGTCGGATTCAAGGTATCGGTGTCGGTCGCCGAGTTGTTGGCAGGCGTCGGATCGGTGACCCCGCCCGGCGCAGTGATCGATGCCGTATTGACCAGGTTGCCCGTGGTCGTTGCCACCACGGTGGCCGAGATCGTGAACGTCGCAGTCGCGCCGACCGGCAGATCGACGGTCGTGCTGATGTTGCCACTGCCGCTGCTGGCTGCACACGACCCACCACCGGCCGGCACGCAGGTCCATGTCGCGCCGTTGAGCGTTGCGGGAATCGTGTCGGCAACCGTCGCCGCGATCACGGCCGACGGACCCGAGTTGCCGGCCACGATCGTATACGTCACCGCAGTGCCCGGCACCTCGGTCGCAGACCCATCGGTCTTGGTGATCGACAGGTCAGCCGTGGGGTTCAAGGTGTCGGTATCGGTCGCCGAGTTGTTCGCCGGCGTCGGATCAGTGACGCCGGCAGGCGGCGCGATCGTGGCCGTATTGACCAGCGTGCCGGTCGCCGAGGTGGAGATCGTCGCCGAGACGGTGAACGTCACCGAGGCGCCGACTGGCAGATCGACGCTGACGTTGATGTTGCCGCTGCCGCTCGCCGGGCAGGTCCCACCCGAGGCACCGGCGCACGTCCACGTCACCCCGGTCAATGCAGCAGGCATGGTGTCGGCGATCGTCGCCGCGCTGACCGCCGACGGACCCCCATTGGTCGCCACGATCGTGTACGCCACCGCGGTGCCCGGCACTTCCGTCACAACACCATCGGTCTTGGTGATCGACAGATCAGCGGTCGGGATCAGCGAGTCGGCATCGGTCGCCGAGTTGTTCGCCGGCGTCGGATCCGTGACCCCACCCGGCGCCGCGACCGTTGCGGTGTTGACGAGGTTGCCCGTCGCCGACGCGGAGATCGTTGCCGAGACGGTGAACGTCGCCGAACCACCCACGGGCAGGTCGACCGAGGCGTTGATGTCGCCACTGCCGCTCGCCGGGCAGGCGGCACCGCTGCTGGCGGAGCACGTCCAGGTCACCCCGGTGAGCGCGGCGGGCATCGTGTCGGCGACCGTCGCGGCAGTGACGGCGGACGGGCCCGCATTGCTGGCCACGATCGTGTAGGTCACCGCTGTGCCCGGTACTTCGGTTGCCGATCCGTCGGTCTTGGTGATCGACAGATCAGCGGTCGGCGTCAGTGTGTCGGTGTCGGTGGCCGAGTTGTTGGCCGGTGTAGGGTCGGTGGCACCTCCGGGCAGCGCCACCGTGGCCGTGTTGGCCAGCGATCCCGTGGCAGTCGCCGAAATGGCGCCGGTGACCGTGAACGTCGCCGCTCCACCGGAGACCAAGGTGACGGAAGCACTGATCGAGCCCGAGCCAGAGGCCGGGCACGACGAGCCCGCCGAAGCCGAACACGTCCAGGTCACGCCGCTCAGCGAGGCCGGCATCGTATCGGTGACGGTTGCCGCGGTGATCGTCGAAGGGCCGGCGTTGGAGGCCACGATCGTGTAGGTCACCGATGTCCCGGGCACCTCGGTGGTGGCCCCATCGGTCTTGGTGATCAGCAGATCTGCCGTCGGCGTCAGGGTGTCGGTGTCAGTCGCGGCATTGTTGCCCGGCGCAGGATCCGTGATGCCTGCGCCGACCGACACGGTCGCCGTGTTGGTCAGCGAGCCCGTTGCGCCCGCGGCGACGGTGCCGTTGACCGTGAACGACGCCGTACCACCCACCGGCAGGTCGACCGTCGCACTGATGTTGCCGCTACCCGACGCCGGGCACGTCGCTCCGCCGCCTGCCGAGCACGTCCACGTTGCACCAGTGAGTGCGGCGGGGAAGGTGTCGGCGACGTTCGAGCCCGACGCCGCGGAGGGCCCGGCGTTCGAGGCGACGATTGTGTACGTCACGGGCGTGCCTGGCACCTCGGTGGCTGCACCGTCGGTCTTGGTGATCGACAGATCGGCCGTCGGTGTCAACGTGTCGGTGTCGGTCGCCGAGTTGTTGGCGCCGCTCGGATCACTGCTTCCGGCGGGCGCGGCGATCGTTGCGGTGTTGACCAACGAGCCGGTGGCCGTCGGCGAGATGGGTGCCGTCACGGTGAACGTCGCCGTGCCGGCGACTGCCAGATTGACGTTGGCGTTGATGTTGCCGCTGCCCGATGCCGGGCAGCTCGAACCGGCGGAGGCCGAGCATGTCCAGGTCGCGCCGGCGATCGACGCGGGGAACGTGTCGGCGACGGTCGCTGCGGTGATCACCGACGGGCCGGCATTGGTCGCGACGATCGTGTACGTCACGCTTTGCCCGGGGATCGCGGTGGCGACTCCGTCGGTCTTGGTGATCGACAGATCACCGGTGGGAGTCAGGGTGTCGACATCGGTGGCCGAGTTGTTGCCAGGTGTCGGGTCGGTCACCGAGGCCGGGGCGGCGATGGTCGCCGTGTTGGCCAGGCTGCCGGTGGCGCTGCTCGAGATCGTGGCAGTGAGTGTGAACGTCGCCGTACCGCCCGGAGCCAGCGTGACGCTGGCGTTGATGTTGCCGCTGCCCGATGCGGGACACGTCGAGCCGACGGACGCCGAGCATGTCCATGTGCCACCCGACAACACGGCCGGCAGCGTGTCCGTCGCGGTTGCGGCGGTGGCGGTTGACGGGCCGGCGTTGGAGGCGACGATCGTGTACGTCACCGCCGTTCCCGGCACCTCGCCGGTGACACCGTCGGTCTTGGTGATCGACAGGTCGGCGGTCGGTGTCAGCGTGTCGGTGTCGGTCGCCGAGTTGTTACCAGCGGCGGGGTCCGTGACTCCGGCGGCGACTGCGACGGTGGCGGTGTTGGCCAGCGACCCGGTGGCGGTCGACGCGATCGTGGCGGTCAGGGTGAACGTTGCGCTACCACTGGGCAGTAGGTCGACCGTGGTGCTGATGTTGCCGCTGCCCGATGCCGGGCAGGTCGACCCAGCGGTGGCTGTGCAGGTCCAGGTCGCGCCCGTGAGGCTGGCCGGCAACGTATCGGTGACGCTCGTGCCGATCGCCGCAGACGGTCCGGCGTTCGCCGCCACGATCGTGTAGGTCACCGACGTTCCCGGCACCTCCGTGGCGGCCCCGTCGGTCTTGGTGATCGAGACATCGGCTCGGCGGGTGATGGTCGTGGTGTCGGTGGCTGTGTTGTTGGCCGCGGTCGGGTCAGTCGCCCCACCGGGCAATGCAACGGTCGCCGTGTTCGACAACGTGCCGGTCGCAGTGGAGACCACCGTGGCGGTCACCGTGAACGTCACCGAGCCGGCAGCAAGAACATTCACGGATGCGGAGATGCTGCCGGAGCCCGATGCCGGGCAACTCGACCCAGCCGACGCGGCACACGTCCACGTTGCGCCGGTCAGGCTGGCAGGGAAGGTATCGGTGACCGTCGCTCCGGTGATCGCCGATGGGCCGGCATTCGAGAGGGCGATGGTGTAGGTGAGGCCGGTGCCGGCATCAATGGTGGTGAGACCGTCGGTCTTCGAGATCGACAGGTCGGCCGTCGGCGTCAAGTTGTCGGTGTCGGTCGCGACGTTGTTGGCCGAGTTGGTCTCGACGGTTCCGGCCGGGGCGGCGATCGTGACCGTGTTGGCCAGCGAACCGGTGGCGGTCGACGACACAGCGACGGTGACGGTATACGTCACCGTGCCGCTCGGCGAGAGGGTCGCAGTCGTCGACATCGGCATCGTGCCGCTTGCCGCACCGCATGTGCCCCCGCTGCCGGCTGCGCACGTCCACGAACCCGAGATCGTGCCCGCCGGCAGTGAATCGGTGATCAGTGCGTTGGTTGCCGTGGAGGGACCGGCGTTCGACGCCACGATCGTGTAGACGGCATTGGTGCCGGGTACCTCAGCAGCGACTCCGTCCGTCTTGGTGATGCCAAGGTTGGCGCGTGGTTCGGCCAGGACGGCCGATGTCGCCGAGTTGTTCGTGGCGTTGAGCTCAGGAATCGTCGCCGGCCCGGCGACGGTGGCGGTGTTGGAGAGGGTCCCCGTGAATGTCGACGCCAGGGTCGCGGTGATCGTGTATGTCGCCGAGTCACCGACCTCGAGGTTGGCGGTCGTACTCAACGATCCGCTGCCGCTGGCGGTGCAGTTGGATCCGGCCGAGGCGCTGCACGTCCATGTCGCCGAGGTGAGCCCGGCGGGCAACGTGTCGGTCACCACGATTGGCGCCGTGCCCGTTCGAGGGTACGGGCCGTCGTTGGTGGCCACCACGGTATAGGTCACTGTCTGGCCAGGGATCACGGGGGTGGGGTTGGTCGATTTGGTGACACTTGCATCGATGCATTGCGAGCCGGTGTTGGTGCCTGGGGCATCGCCGACGACCGCAGTCGCCGACGACGCACCAGCGCTACCGCTCGTTGCACCGTAGGCACTGCTCGTCGGGACGTGGGTGCCGTTGGCTCCAGCTGTGACAACGGTCGATGCGGTAGCAGCCGCAGTGATCACTCGCCCGCCGCCACCGCCGCCACCCGGGCCATGTTGATCGGCGTGGGTCTCGTTGCCGCCGGCACCACCTCGGGCACGAGCCGTCAGGCCGCTGATACCGCTTGCCGCTCCGGTCAAGGAAGTGAGCACGACGATCGAGCCGCCTGCCCCGCCGCCACCGCTGCCGTCTTGACCGCTCACGTTTCCGGCTGCGCCGTCGGCGTTGATCGTGCCCGTGCCCGACAGGCTGCCGGCGCGCACCAGCACCATGCCTCCGCCTGCGCCACCACTTGACGAAAGGACTGCGTTGTTGTCGCTGCCGGCGCCACCGCCACCGCCGAGGAACACTCGGCTCGCGGTCCCGGGCACCACAGCACCGCCATGCCCGCCGCGTGCGAGGTTCGACGACCAGGTGTTGCCTCCGACGCCGCCGGCACCGCCGTTGCCTCCGCCACCGCCGCCGGAGTTCTCGCTGTTGGAAGCCGGGTCGCCGTCGGTCCCACCACCGCCGGCATTGCCGGGTGCGCCGCGGCCGAAGTCGCCGTTCGGATATCCGTCGCCGACGGTGTCGGCCGAACCGGTGGTCCACTTCGTGGTTCCGGCGATGCCTTCCGCCTTTTGACCATTCGCTGCTTGCGCGGTGGTCGTTCGGTAGTCGGTGTTGGCCAACCCGCCGGTGCCGCTTCGACTCCGCTGCAGACCGCCACGGAAGCCTTGGCCGGTGACGTTGATCGTCGCGCCGTTGAGGTTGAGATCGCTGGCGACATCGAGCACGACGATGCCGCCGCTCGAGCCGTCCCACGCCACGGCAGCAGGCGGCGTCGCCACGCTCAATGTGGCCGACGAGTACTGCGGCACGCGCACGACCTGGAACCGCTGCTGACCCTGAGTCGCCGACTCGCTGGCGTTGACGTAGTTGTTGATGAGTCCGCCGTTCGTACCCGAACCATCGAGCCCGACCACTGCTCCGGCCACCGAGCGCACGGTCGCATACTCGTACTGCCCGGCGATGAACGAGGCATTGTTCAAGAACCCTGACGCCGTCGCGGACGTGACACCGTCGCCGTACGCGTTGGTGTTGGTCGCGTTGATCTCTGCGCCCTGCATCTGCATCACCATCACAAGATCGCCAACCGCGATCGGAGTCGCCGAGCCGCGACTCGTTCCGACCGTCACCGTCGTGTTCGACGTGCCAGCTGTGATCGAGGTCTGACCGGGGTAGTAGGTGTTGATCACACCGGTGGCAGTCGTGTTGCCCGTCAGTGGCGGTGAAGCGCAGAGTGGAGCCGCAGCGACCGAGGGAACGAACAGGCCGGTGCCGAACACAACAGATCCACTGACGAGCGCGGTCGCGAGAGCGCTTCGTCGCAGACCCGACCAGCGGGAGGCGTTGTTTGAGGAGGGTCTGTCGTCAGCCATGTGTGAACAGGCCCGGCCGCCGACAGGAATATAGTGAGTCCGAATGGGGGCGCGCCGAGTTGGCGCCGGCACCCGTGCAGCGATCGAGTTGTGCGTTCGTCCACCGAACCACACGTCTCGAGCCCAGCCCTCTGACGTGAATCTTCATTCTCACCAGGGATTTCATCGGCATTCTTGCCGAGACCTTGACAATTTCAACCCTGCGAGAAGTATTTGCATATATGCATATTTGAAATCGTGAGCTAAGATCCTGCTCATGGGTTTGTTGGTGCAATCTGTGACACTGGTGGTCGGATGAGCGATCTGCCACCCCCGACCCCGTTCGCGCCATTGGGCGAGGTCATCACGGTTGCCCACACCAAAGGTGGCGCAGGCAAAACGTCGCTCACCTTCAACCTCGCCTACGCCCTGTCGACGTGCGGCGCGAAAGTCCTCGTCATCGATCTCGATCAGCAGACCGGCCAGTCGGTGTTCATCGGGGAGGCTGCTCCGCGGCGCTCGGTGCGCGATGTCGCCGACGTCGGCGCCGTTCTCCTCGGCCATGCCATGCTCGAGGAGGCGTTGGTTCGTCAGGTGCACCCCAACCTCGACGTCCTTCCCGCTGACGAAGTGTCGATGGCGCACGCGGGACGACAGCTCACCGACCCATGGGTGCGCAGCCGGTTGATCGACATCCTCGACAGCGCTCGCCTCGAGTGGGACGTCGTGCTCGTCGATACTCCCGGCCATCAGTCGGGTGTCGTCGCCGCGGCACTCAGCGGTTCATCGGGGGTGGTCGTGCCGATGGTGCCAGAGGCCGGACCTGTTACCGAGTTGCCGACGATCCTGAACACCATTCGTACGTCGGCTGATTCCGACGGCCGCCCCGAGGTGTACGGCATCATCAAGATGCGCATCTGGGGCACCAGCGTCTACCGGCGCGTCGCCGAGGAACAGATCCGCGCCATCGCCGACCGATATGAAGTTCCGTTGTTTCGCAACAAGATTCCAGAAGATGCCAAGTTCGGCGAAGCCCACCTCGTCGGCTTGCCCGTCGGCGCGTATCACTACAGCGCGCGTTCAGCCACCGCCTATCGACACGTCGCCTACGAACTGATCCAACGGCGAGGTTGGCGCTTTCCTATTCCCGAGTTGGTCTAGTGATGACTTCCAAGCGCCACGAGTTGGCACAGCGGTTCGCAGATCGCATGCAGAAGGCTCCCGCTCGCGGTGCGGCTGAGATCGATGCGACGCCAATCGCTCCGCGTAGCGCATCGCTGACGCACCCATCCCAGCATCGTGTCGAGCCGCTCGGTCGCGGTACGTCCAGTGGTCGACTTCGCGGTCACCTCGTGCCCCACGCGTTGCACGCCGACGCTCGTCGGCTCAAGCTCCTGCAACAGGCTCGCCGGGGCCGTCGTGTCACATGGGACGACGTCGCCACCGAGGCCCTCGAACTCCTGCTCGCTCAACGCGGCGACATCAGCAGACGCCTCGCCGACGTTCGTCGGCTGGCCGAGCAAGCAACGACGGGTCCGCGTCTGGTACAGGCGACGATCCCTGCGGATCTGGATCTCGCACTCGGCGAGCTGCGGCTGGACCTCGCCGACGAGCTCGGGCGCGACGTGCCGTACGAGCAACTGTGGGCGGCTGCGTTGCTGATCTGGCTTCGCGCTCACCGGTAGGGCTGGCGGCTGCCACATCGGTGGCGTGCGTGGTCTGGTGGGTGTACTTCGCATCCATTCCCCGTGTCGCCGAGCACACGCTCGAGCGTGCCGGCGACGCGCATCGCAGGCGAGCAGCCCGCGACCTGTTCACGTTCGGACATTTCCCGATCGTCACGGGGATCATCGCCTACGCGGTCGTGGCCAAGCACATGGTCGCCGACCCGACCGAATCGTTGCCTCCACATCCAATGGCGGGTCGTGCATCGGCTTGCCCCCGAACGCTTCGTGGCAGTTGTCGTCGCCGCGGCGTGGTTGCTCGTCGGCGCGTCGCTGCCGGACTCAGCGGCGGTCGGTGGAGTCGCTGTCATTCTCGCTGCCATGCAATCCATCACCTGGCGGCGGTACCAGGCGGGTCCGCTGGCCGCAGCAATCAGCAATCGCTAGCGGTCAGGCGAGTCTCTGGCCATCCGCAACAGCAACACGTCGTAGATGATCTTCAGCGAACCGGCGACGATCAGGGGCCAGCCGAACGTCGAGCGATCGAGCATCCAACCCGCGGCAATCGGGGGCAGCGCGGCGGCCAGGCTACGCGGCACGTTGGTCACGCTGGCCGCCGCCGCCCGCTCGGCCGGAGTCACGACCGACATCACGTACGCATTGCGCACCGGTACGTCCATGCTCGACAGCAGACTCCGGCCGATCAAACAGGCCACGGCCAGCGGGGCGTTGGGCATGAGCGCGGCGGCAATCAGCAAGATCTGCCCGGGAAGATGAGTGAACGCCATCGTCCGCAGAGGCCCGAGACGACGTTCGATTCGCACGGCCGCAAAGCCCGAAGCGGCAGCCAGAATTTGCATGACGGCGAGTACCGCGCCCGCTTTGCCGACCGAGAAGTGATGGCGACGCAGCAGCCACAGCACCAACAGCGACTGCACGGCAAACCCGCCCCCGAAGGCGTCGATGCTGAACAACGCGGCCAGCCGATAGACGACGCGCTTCGATGGGCCGAGCGGCGTCGGGGTCGTCGCCTGAGCGGCCGCCTCGACCAACGGCGACATCGATGCATAGACGCCGAGCATCGCGACGCCGGCCACGGCGTAGACGATGAACACCGAATCGGCTTGCCAATGAAACCGAGCGGGTAGCCCCGCAGACAGTGCCCCGAGCGCCGCCAGCGATCCACCGAAGAACGTGTAGCGGGCGAACACGTGCGAGCGGTGTTCCTCGGTCGTGGTCAGCGGGAGCAGCGATTGCTCGATCGGCTGCACGACGTTGACATCACTGCCGCTCGGATTCATCGTGCCGACGACACCCAGGACCAACAAGACGACGAACGTCGTCGACGTGGCGAAGACCACGCCCGTGACGATCATCAGCAGTCCACCGATTCGCAGTAGCAGTCGACGTTCGAACCGCCATCCCCATGTGCCGGTGAACATCGTCAGCACCGCTGAGCCCAGCAGCATGCCCGTCACGATCACGCCAATGCGAGTGGCGCTATATCCCAACTGATCGCCGAGATACCCCGCCAGCGATACCGCAACCAGTCCATCGGCGTAGCCGCGCAGAGCGCGGGTGGCGATCAGTCGCCGCCCATCAGAGGTGATCATCACCCCCTTCTCTAGCCGATCACGCCGCGATCAAACCGCTGCGGGAACGTCACCCTCTTGAATGGCACCGATCTCAACCGGCAGCCAACACTCGCCGAAACCGGTCGGGTCGATCGAGACCAGGTACGTCGAGCCATCGGGTCGACGCACTTCCATCACGAACAACTCCAGATATCGCTGCCACCAGCGTCGAGGGCTATTCATGACGCCAGCATGAATGGTGCAGATGTCATCGATCCGAACGCAGACCAACGATCAGGCAACGCCTGGGTGAACAGCTACTAGGCGTTGACCGTGATGCGGCCGTCGACAGAATCGACGATGATCGTGTCGCCGTCGACCGCCTTGCCTTCGAGAATCAGCAATGCAGCCGGATCGCTGATCTCGCGCTGGATCACGCGCTTCAAGGGCCTGGCGCCGAACGAGGGGTCGTAGCCGTCGTGGGTAAGTTGCGCCATCGCTGCCTCGGTGACCGTCAGGGTCAGACGTCGCTCGGCCATGCGCTTGCGCAGGTGCGCCAACTGGATCGTGACGATGTGGGCCAGGTCGGCTTCGGTCAGCGCCCGGAAGCGAATGATGTCGTCGACGCGATTGATGAACTCGGGCTTGAAGAACGAGGACGGATCGCCCTGCAGATTGCTGGTCATCACCAGCACGACGTTGGTGAAGTTGACGGTGCGGCCCTGACCATCGGTCAGTCGACCGTCGTCGAGCACCTGCAGCAACACGTTGAACACGTCGGGGTGGGCCTTCTCGATTTCGTCGAGCAGCACGACGCTGTAGGGACGGCGGCGAACCGCCTCGGTGAGCTGGCCACCTTCGTCATACCCGACATACCCGGGGGGCGCGCCGATCAACCGGCTGACCGAGAACTTCTCCATGTACTCGCCCATGTCGATGCGCACCATGGCGTGTTCATCGTCGAACAGGTACTCGGCAACTGCGCGCGCCAGCTCGGTCTTGCCGACGCCCGTTGGCCCGAGGAACATGAACGAACCAATCGGTCGGTTCGGGTCGCTGAGGCCCGCACGAGAACGTCGGATTGCATTCGCGACCGCAGTGACCGCGTCGTCTTGGCCGATCACTCGCTGATGCAACATCTCCTCGAGATGCACGAGCTTGGCCATCTCGCCTTCCATCAGCCGGCTGACGGGGACGCCCGTCCACTTGCTGACCACCTCGGCGATGTCTTCGGCGTCGACCTCTTCTTTCAGCATGCGGTTGCCCGTTTGCAGATCGTCGAGATGCTCGGTGGCCTCGGTGATGCGACGCTCGAGCTCAGGCATGCGCCCGTACCGAATCTCTGCGGCAATGGCCAGATCGGTTTCGCGCTCGAGCTGCTGGCCGAGCTGGCCCAACTCTTCCTTCAGCGAGCGGATGACATCGATCGCCTGCTTCTCGCCTTCCCAGTGCTGCTTCATCTCGTGCACCTGGGCGTTGAGTGTGGCGAGCTCGTCGACCAGTGCGTCGAGCCGGTCCTTGCTGGCCGCGTCGGTCTCCTTGCTGAGCGCAACCTGCTCGATCTCGAGCTGCAGGATGCGCCGCTGGACGACATCGATCTCGGTGGGCAACGAGTCGATCTCGATGCGCAGTTTGCTGGCCGCCTCGTCGATCAGGTCGATGGCCTTGTCGGGCAGGAAGCGGTTCGTGAGATAGCGGTTCGACAACACGGCGGCACTGACCAGCGCCGAGTCTTGGATGCGCACGCCATGGTGCACCTCGTAGCGCTCCTTCAGGCCGCGCAGGATGCCGATGGTGTCTTCGACGCTGGGCTCGCCGACGTAGACCTGCTGGAAGCGCCGCTCGAGCGCCGGGTCCTTCTCGATGTGCTTGCGGTACTCGTCGAGCGTGGTCGCGCCGATCATCTTCAACTCGCCGCGGGCCAGCATGGGCTTGATCATGTTGCCGGCATCCATCGCACCCTCGGCTGCGCCGGCGCCGACAATCGTGTGCAGTTCGTCGACGAAGGTGATCACCTCGCCGGCAGCGTCGATGATCTCCTTCAACACCGCCTTCAGCCGCTCCTCGAACTCGCCCCGATACTTGGCGCCGGCCAGCATCGAGCCGATATCGAGTGAGATCAGCCGCTTGCTCTTCAGACCCTCGGGTACATCGCCGTCGGCGATGCGTTGGGCCAGTCCATCGACGATGGCGGTCTTGCCGACCCCTGGCTCGCCGATCAGCACCGGGTTGTTCTTGGTGCGCCGGCTGAGCACTTGGATGACTCGGCGGATCTCGTCGTCGCGGCCGATGACCGGATCGATCTTGCCGTCGCGGGCACGCTGGGTGAGGTCCTGGCCGTACTTTTCGAGAGCCGCAAAGTTCTCTTCGGGGCTCTGGCTGGTGACCCGGTGGCTGCCGCGTACTTCCTTGAGGGCCTGCAGTAGCTCTTCACTACCGATGCCGAGTCGCTGGTTCATGGCCAGCAGAAGGTGCTCGACCGACAAGAAATCGTCCTTGAGGTCCTTCTGGTACTGCTCCGCACGCTCGACGATGTTGTTGAGCTCGCGGTTCACATGCGGCTCGGCACCGCCGTAGGCCTTCGGTAACTTCTGCACGGCCTCGTCGGCCTTGTTGCGCATCATCAGCGGGGCGAGGCCCAATTTGGCCAGCACCGCGGGCACGATGGTGTCGTCTTGGCGCATCATCGCGGCCATCAGATGATCGGGGGTCAGCTCGGGGTTGGCTCTCGCCTTGGCCTGGTCGATCGCAGCCGCAAACGCCTCATTCGTCTTCAGGGTCCAGTTCTTGGGATCGAACGCCACGTCTGCCTCTTTCAACTCTCGTGTTTCAACTCTCTCGCAACAGAAATCCTGAGTCGAAGCTTATCAACATTGCCGAACGGCCAACACGCCCGTGCAGACTGTCGATCATGCTGCCGCGACTGATTGCCACGGACCTCGACGGTACCTTGCTGAACAGCCGCGGAGAAGTGTCGGCACGGACCATCGCGGCCTTGCACGCCGCCCACGAGGCGGGCGTGATCGTGGTCTTTGCCACCGGCCGGCCACCGATGGTCGCCGCCCGGGAGGTCACCGCTGTCGGCGCAGCGGTGCGGTACGGCGTCATGGCCAACGGCTCGATGATCTGCTCGTTGCCCGACGGCGAGCCGCTGTTCACCATCGGCTTCCCCAGTGCGCTGGCGGTTGCCGCGATCGCGCGGCTTCGGGCTCACGACCCGCTGTTCGGGTTCGCCCTTGCCACCGATCGTGGCTTCACCGAGGAAGTCGGCTTCGCCGAGCGCATGCCGGTGCACCACCGCAACGAGACCGTCGACGACGTGCTGAACGGGCACGACGGAGCCACCGAGGCGATCAAGCTGTTGGCGTTCCATCATCACCATTCCGCCCTCGAACTGCTCGACATCATCCCGCCGATCGTCGGCACCGACCTGGTCGTGAGCCACATGGGCACCGAGGCCGTCGAACTCGGCCCAGCGGGCGCCGACAAAGGTGCCGGCCTGCGATGGCTCTGCGCCCATCTCGACATCGATCCTGCCGACGTGTTGGTGTTCGGCGACGAGATCAACGACCTCGCCATGTTCGAGTTCGCCGGCCGCTCGGTGGCTGTCGCCAACGCCGCCGCTCTCGTACGGGCTGCTGCTACCCACGTCACCGCATCGAACGATGACGACGGAGTCGCTCAGGTGATCGAGTCCATCCTCGCCGAACCGCGCAGCTAGATCAGCGAGGGCAGGACGAGGACGTCAGTTCCGCGCCGGCGAGATCGCGGACGACGACACCTTTGGTGTCGGCTGTCGTGCGGCGGATCAACAACTCGTACGGCGCTGTGCCGGTCAACTCGATCACGCCGTCGACTCGCAACTCGCCACGCGACTGCGGATCACGCGAGCCGTCCTCGCGAAACGAGCCACCGAACTCGATCATCACCGTCGAGGCGGCCTCGGGGTTGCTATCCGGTGCAATCGCCACGAGGCGGTAGTAGATGGAGTCGTCGCCGTACGTCGCTGACACGACCAGATCAGCAACACCATCGCCGATCAAGTCGACCAGCACTGCACTGCCGCGTTGAGGTGGTGGCGCCGGCATCACGGCGTTGTTGGCCGTGATCAGTTGCACCACGGCGATGACGGTCGGATCGGCGAGCGGTACCGGGGTGGCGGTCTGCGGCTGCAGCTGCCAGTTCGGTGCCTCTACCCACAGACCCAATGGCTCGGCGTTGTCGGCCGCACGCGGCTGGACTGCAATCGGGCACGATGCCGAGACTTCGGTGATGTCGAGGGGACGGATCTGCACGCTGAACTTCGATCCGATGAAGTTGACGACCGACGACATCTCGAAAGCACCCTGGCGCAGCTGCGATACGGCGTCGCCCTCATAGCGAGCGAAACCAGCAGGTGTGACCTGGCCGATCGGGTACCCATCGGCGAACACCATGTGATCACCGACGACCTGCACAGCAGTCGTGGTCGGAGCGATCGTGGTCGTCGTGGTCGGGACGATCGTCGTGCTCGTTGTGCTCGTCGTGGACGTCGATGTCGATGTCGATGCGGTTGTCGGAGCCGCCGTCGGCAGTGCTGCAGCAGTATTTCGCGACGACTGCCATTGGGAGAACACGTACGAGACAGCGCCGCCGCCGACGAGTGCCGTGAGCACGAGCAACACGATGCCGACGCTGCGATTGGAACGGCCGGCGCGAGCACGTTTGCGCCTTTGATCCGGATCGGGGGGATCCCAGAGATGCGACATGTTCGGCACAGTCTTACGCACCACTACGCCCTAACCGACGCACACCCCACTCGTACACTCGACCTGTGCCCTCCCGTCCCGACGCCGCGCTGACTCCTGGGTTGCAGCTGACCTGGCTCGATGGCGAGGTTGTGGCGTGGCAGCCAGGTCGCGGCGTCTACGGCGGAAATCTTCAGGCGGTTGTCAGTTCGACATTCCGCCGGCCACCTGCGACCACCCACACCGGCTCGATGCGCGTCGTGCGCATGGCGCTGCCAGGCGGCGAGCAACAGGTGATGTGCCAGCGCCTCACCGTCGCATCACTCGCCGCGCTCGGGCAACTCGACGCCCTCGGCAGCGACGCCGGTTCGTCGGTCGGCTGGCTCGGTGCCGCGTACTCGGTCGCAATTCGACTGGTCACTGCTGGCCGCGTGCTGCCGCAGCTCACCGACACTGGACTCGGGTGGTGGCTCGCCCGCTGGCGGCCATTGCGCTCCGACCTGGCCGATCCAGTAGCCGAACTCGCTGCGCTGCAACCACCGGTTGTCGCTGTGGCCAGTCCGGGATTCACCGCTGAGGAACTGACGACGGTGATCATCGACTCGTTCGTCGATCAGACGGCTCGGCTGCTGCTCGCCGGGGCTGGGTGGCATGCGCCGATCACCGATACCCGCCGCGTCACGGCGCGTGCCACGCGCGTCGTGGCCCGGGCCCTCAGCGCCCCGGCCGGCGAGTTCCGCGCCGACCCCGATCTCGGTGAGGCTCTCGACGACCTGGCGACGATGCTCGATCAGGCCATCCGTCGCGCCGAGGGCGAGCCGGTGGTGCGAGCTCGGCTGCGCCTGGCACTGCCCGATGATCCGCTCGGTGACTGGCCGCTGGCGTTGGAGTTGGTCGATCCCGACGATCGCAGCCGATGGTGTGCCGCGGCAGAGGTCGGCATCGGTGGGCCGACGGCACTGAGCCTGGCCGGCGAACAGCGGTTCCTTCCGATGCTCGGCGAATGCATCGCCACTGCCAGGGTCGACATCGAGATGCTGGCACCGTGGCTCTCGGGATGGCTCGCCCGCCCACAGTCCGGCATCGATCTCGATGGCGCCGCTGCAACACTCGAAGCAGTCGATGCGTTAGCGGCTGTCGACATCGAACTGCTGACACCAGAACGCCTCACCCGCCGCTCGGCAACCACGAAAGGCGTCGCCCAACCGAAGGACGCCTCGGGCACAAGTCGATTCAGCGCCGCAGCGATCATCGACTGGACCGTCGTTGTCGACGACACGCCGGTTGACGAGACGTTGCTGGAGCGTGCTGCAGCAACGGGCGCCGGCCTGATCAATGTCAATGGCCGATGGGTGCGGCTCGATCGCACCGAGGCCCGCCGCGCCCTTGCCAATCTCGCCGAACATCGACGCGACCATGCCGAACTGTCGACGCTCGAACTACTCCGCCTGGCCGCCGAATTGGCAGCGGAGGAACTGGTGCCGACCGCGGATGTGGCCGCCGATGGCACAGCCCTCAGCGAGAACCTACCGGCGATCGCTGCTACCGGCTGGCTCGGCGATCTGCTGCAAGGTCTGCCCGACGCGACGCTGGCCGAAGGCGTCGAGCCGGCCGGCTTCATGGCGACACTTCGCCCATACCAGCGACGCGGCCTCGGCTGGCTGCAGTTCTTGCATCAGCTGGGTCTTGGGGGGTGCCTTGCCGACGACATGGGGCTTGGCAAGACCCCCACCACCCTCGCCCACCTGGCGGCGCTGCCGGGGCCGCACCTGGTGATCTGCCCGTTGTCGGTCGTGCGCAACTGGGAAGCCGAGGCAGCACGATTCACACCGCTGCTGCGTGTCGCCGTGCATCACGGCACCGGGCGCAGCGGCGCAACCATGTTCGCCAACGTCGTCGCCCAACACGACCTGATCATCACCACGTACCACATCGCCGCCCGCGATATCGACACGCTCGCGGCAGTGCCGTGGGCGACCATCGTGTTCGACGAGGCCCAGGCAGTGAAGAACCCCGAGACGCGAACGGCCAAGGCATTGCGCAAACTGCCGGCCCACCAGCACATCGCCCTCACCGGCACGCCAGTCGAGAATCGGCTCAGCGAACTGTGGTCGATCATGTCGATGGTCACGCCCGGGCTGCTCGGCAACCTCACTCAGTTCCGCCAACGTTTCGCCACGCCGATCGAACGCAATCGCGATCTCGCCGCGGCGGCGGCACTCCGCCAATTGACATCGCCGTTCCTGCTTCGTCGAACCAAAGCCGACAAGTCGCTGGTGCCCGACCTGCCCGACAAGGTCGAGCAGTTGGCGTGGGCATCGCTGACCCGCGAGCAGGCCGGCATGTACCAAGGTGTCGTCGATCAGCTACTCGACGACGCCCAGCAAGCCATCGGCATGCGCCGTCGCGGGCTGGTTCTCGCCGCGCTCACCCGCCTTAAGCAGATCTGCAACCATCCCGCACAGGCGCTCGCCGACGGGTCGCGCCTCGGTGGTCGGTCGGGCAAGCTGACCCGCTTCGACGAGTTGATCACCGACCTGCTCGACGCCGGCGAGCAGGCACTGGTGTTCACCCAGTTCCGCGAGATGGGCCTGCTGCTGCAACGCCATCTCAACGAACGCTTCGCCTTGCCGACGCCGTTCCTGCACGGTGGCGTGTCGAGAACGGGACGAAACCGGATGGTCGACGAGTTCCAAGCAGGCTCGACATCACCGCTGCTCCTGGTGTCGTTGCGCGCCGGAGGCACCGGCCTCAACCTCACCGCGGCATCGCGTGTCGTTCACTACGACCGCTGGTGGAACCCCGCCGTCGAAGACCAGGCCACCGACCGAGCCTGGCGCATCGGTCAGCATCGCTCGGTGTTCGTGCACAAGCTCGTCTGCCAAGGCACGATCGAGGAACGCGTCGACGCCATGATCAACGACAAACGCGCCCTGGCCGATGCCGTTGTCGGAACCACCGGCGAGACGTGGCTCAGCGAACTGTCGACCGACGAACTGCGCGATCTGATCGTTCTCGACCACCACGCGGTGCGTGGCACGTGAGCATCGTCATCACGCCAACACCGGCGTCGGTGTCAGCGCGGCGCGAGCCGACGCCGGCGGGCCGACTTGCAGCCTCGTTGTTGTCAGTGACGGCTGCCGGGCTTGCTGATCCGCAACGGTTTCGACGAGGCAAGGCCTACCTCGCCGACAACGCCGTCGGTCGGCTCGAACTGTCCGAGGGCGTGCTGCTGGCAACCGTCGTCGGCGGGCGACCCGAGCCATACCACGTCACGATCACCGTCGAGACCGTGGCCCGTCCCGACGATCTCGGCCAGGTGCCCGAGCGAGCACACGTTGCACGGCTGATCCCGCGCGGCGAGGAACTGCTCTGCTCGTGCACCTGCCCCGACTGGGATGACCCGTGCAAACACGGGGTCGCGGCGCTTCTGGCACTCGCCGCCGAGCTGGCGACGCGACCCGAGTTGCTGGCAACGTGGCGATGCGGCGATGTCGACGACACTCGGCGCACGAAGGTCGGTTCACGGGCCCGTACCGATCGGCATCTGCGCCTTGTTCCACCTGCTCCACCGCCTTCGCCGTTCGACACCCCCGAATGGCACGAGTTCGCCGGCGATGACCTGGCGACGCCCAACATCAAGGTGACAAGCGAGCCGTTGCCGCTGCCGACGATGCAACTGGATCGCACCAATGTTGCCGACGTGATCCGCTCCGCATGGCAGGTGCTCAGCCGATACAGCGCTGACAGCGACTCAGCTCGGTGATCGTCCTCGGGCTAGTGCTGTGACCACGAACGTTCGCGCGCTGTAGGCGGGCCCGCGCCCAAGCAGGCGACTGGTCGGGCGCGATTGTTACCGTGACTGTTGAGCTTCGTCTCCGTCGAAGCTGACATCAGAGGTCTCGACCACGCTGGCGGTACGCCCAGGGCCCGCCTGCCAAGTCCAGTACATGTTGGTGTGAGCGATCACCTTGTCGGCCGGTGGCAGGCCGTACTCGGACAAGTCCTCGGTCGTATGGGCGTCACTGACGAGGAGCGTGTCGTAGCCGCGAGTGAACGCACCGTGAAGCGTCGCTCGGATGCAGGCGTCGGTCTGTGCGCCGGTGACGACGAGCCGACCGACGCCGCGTTGTGCGAGTTCGGACTCCAGGGTGGTGTCCTCGAAGGAATCGCCGTACCGCTTGTGCACCAGCGGCTCGGATTCCAGGCGCTGCAGCTCGGGCACGTACTGCCATCCATCGCTGCCGTGGGGGAGATCGTCATCGGCGTGCTGGACCCAGATCACCGGCACCTGCTGGGCGCGGGCTCTGGCGACCAGCGTGTTGATGTTCGCGATCACCTCGTCGCGTTGGTGGGCGTTGGCCACCACGTTGTTCTGCACGTCCACGACCAACAGGGCGGTGTTGTGGCGGTCACTCAGGCTGGTCATGGTGGTCTCCTCATCTCAGGATGTCGACGCCATCGACGCCGCCACCCGCACGCGCCCAGATTGCCCCGTCCAGCGCGTGAGCGCAAGGACTCGCCGGGGCAGAGCAACACGAACCAAGCGCGACGAGCGCCACCGGCACCTCAGGGCTCATTCGACCATCTCTATCTCACCCGTGGTCGCAGGAACTTCACCGTCGGCCGTGGTCGCGCTGAACCTCACGCGGAAGCTGTCTCCGTACACATCTCGCCTGAAGTGCCGCAACCCGTGCCAGACGCAATCAGGGCGACAACCATCGGGACCACACGGCGCATGGCTGAATAGTGCTCCGACGGACACGTGACTCACAAGGTCATTCGACTGGCTCTGGCGAGCCGACGCGTCGCGCGTCGATCGCCGCGTCGGTGTTAGCTCGAGCGACCGAGGCGTGATCCGCCGAACACCGAGACCTCCTGGTGCAGCGGAACGAGATCGCGACGCGGCGGCCGGCGATCGGCTTCGGCCAACGCCGACGATGCCACTTGACGCAGTTCGGCGTTCTCGGCGCGTAACTGCTCGTTCTCGACCTCGAGTTGCATCACGCGACGGATGCCCTCGAGATTCATACCTTCAGCGGCCAGTTCGCTGATGCGCCGCAGGCATTCGATGTCGACGTCGCTGTAGCGGCGGTTGCCACCTTGGGTGCGCGCCGGCTGCACCAGCCCGCGTCGTTCGTAGATCCGCAACGTCTGTGGATGCATGCCCGCTAACTCGGCGGCAACCGAGATGACGTAGACGGCGTGATGTTGAGATCGCATGGTCATGACTCCAATCGAGTCCTTGGTGAAACGGTAGTCGCCGCGGCGAGTGCCTCGACGGCCGTGCGTTGTTCGTCGGAGAGATGAGTGGGCACCTCGACGTCGACCGTCACGATCAAGTCGCCGGTCGCTTTGTTGGTCACGATGCCCTTGCCCTTCACTCGATGACGCGAGCCAGAGGGTGTGCCGGGCCGCAATCGCAGCATGACCCGCGGGCCATCGAGCGTTGGCACGTCGACGTCGCCACCGAGCGTCGCCTCGGCAAACGTGATCGGCACCTTGACCGTGAGGTTGTTGCCGTCGCGTCCGAACAGGCGGTGGCCGGCAACGTGGCACTCGACGATCAGGTCGCCCGGCGGACCGCCGTTTCGACCTGGCGCTCCGCGGCCCTTCAGGCGGATCTTCTGCCCATCGGCAACACCGGCTGGAATCCGCGCCTGCACTTCGCGCGGGCGGCGTTCGCTGCCGGACCCCCGACACGTCGGACATGGGTCGGTGACCACCACACCACGGCCACCGCAGGCACGGCACGGCGACGAGAACGAGAACAGCCCCTGATTGTCGTCGACGACGCCACGCCCACCGCACTGCGAACAGACCGTGGGCTGTGTACCGGGTTTGGCGCCGCTGCCGTGGCAGGTGCTGCACTGCGCGTCGCTGGTGAGGTACAAGGTGGTGGTGAGGCCTTTCACCGCATCGGCGAAATCGAGATTGAGTGTCGCCTCCACATCGGCGCCGCGCTGTGGGCCGGCGGCCGCAGAAGGTCCACCGCCGCGCCGCCCGCGGCCGAACATCTGCCCCAAGATGTCGCCGAGACCGTCGCTGCCGACGTTGAAGTTGTAGCCCGCCTGCCCGCCGGGACCGCCGCCTTGGAACCCGCCGATCGGGCCGAGCTTGCGGACCTCGTCGTACTCCTTGCGCTTGGCTTCGTCGCCCAGCACGTCATAGGCCCCGCTGACCTCCTTGAAGCGCTCCTCGGCCGCGTCGTCGCCTGGATGGGTATCGGGATGGCTGCCGCGGGCCAGCTTTCGATAGGCCTTGGTGATGTCTTTCGGGGTGGCGTCGTCGCTGACACCGAGCACCTTGTAGTAGTCCTTCTCATACCACTCACGCTGTGCTGCCACCGCTCATCACCTCCTCTACGTCGTGCCTAGCCACTCGGGCGTGTCAGCCGCGGACCTTGACCATTGCCGGTCGCAGGACCTTCCCGTTCCACATGTAGCCGGAGCGCAGCACTTCGCTGACGACCGGCTCGCCCTCGCCCGGCTCGTGCAAGACGGCGTCGGCAAGATGAGGGTCGAACGGCTGCTCATGCAGGTTCATCGACTCGAGGCCTTGCTTCTTCAATTCGCTGAGCATCAGGTTGAAGAGCGGCTCGATCTCCGCGGGATGCTGCAAGAACGCGGCCTCGCAGGCGTCGAGCACAGGCAGCATGGCCTCGGCCAAACGCCCGGTCGCCCGGTCGATGTCGTCGGAGCGCTGCGTCGACAACCGACGTCGATAGTTCTCGAAATCGGCTGCTATTCGCTGAGCGCGATCCATCCACTCATCGCGCTCGGCGGTGACAACTTCCAGGTCGGTCAGAACGATGGATTCGATTTCATCGACGGGGGCCTCCGCCGGTTCTACTCCGGTGACGGGATCCGTCGCTGACTGAGAGGGACCGACGTCGCTCACGCTTCGTCCACGATCTCCGCGTCGACGATGTCATCGTCGCTACTCGACTCGCCCGTCTGGCCCGATGCCGATGTTCCGGCAGCGTTCTCGTCGCGAGCAGCCGACTCGTACAGCTTCTGACTGAATGCCTGGCTGGCTGTCATCAGCTTCTCGTGTGCTGAACGGATCGTGTCCATGTCGTTGCCGGCGAGCGCGGTCTTCAGTTCGGCCAACGGACCTTCGACCGTGGCCTTCTCGGCGTCGTCCACCTTGTCGGCATTGTCGCGAAGGACTTTCTCCATCTGGTACACGAGCGAGTCGGCGTTGTTGCGAATCTCGGCCTCTTCGCGACGCTTGCGGTCGTCTTCGGCATGTGCCTCGGCATCGCGGATCATCTGGTCGATGTCCTTCTTGTCGAGTGTCGATTGACCGGTGATGGTCATCGACTGTTCTTTGCCCGTGGCGCGATCCTTGGCGCTGACGTGCACGATGCCGTTGGCGTCGATGTCGAACGTGACCTCGATCTGCGGTACTCCGCGGGGAGCCGGCGGCAGATCGACCAGCTGGAACTTGCCGAGCGTCTTGTTGTACCCGGCCATCTCCCGCTCGCCCTGCAGCACGTGGATCTCCACGCTTGGCTGCATGTCGTCGGCCGTCGTGAACACCTCGGTGCGCTTGGTCGGGATGGTGGTGTTGCGCTCGATCAACTTGGACATCACGCCGCCCTTGGTCTCGATGCCGAGGCTCAATGGGGTGACGTCGAGCAGCAACACGTCCTTGACGTCGCCGCGCAGAACACCGGCCTGAACCGCCGCACCGACCGCGACCACTTCGTCGGGGTTGACGCTCTTGTTGGGCTCCTTGCCGGCGAGGCTGACCACCAGATCGACAACAGCCGGCATGCGCGTGGACCCGCCGACCAGGATGACGTGGTTGAGCTCGCCCTTGCTGATGCCGGCATCTTTCAATGCCTGCTCGAACGGGATGCGGCAACGCTCCATGAGGTCAGCCGTCATCTCTTGGAACTTGGCGCGTGTCAGCGACTCGTCGAGGTGCAGTGGTCCTTCGGCGGTCGCGGTGATGAACGGCAGGTTGATCTGCGTCTGTTGCACCTGGCTGAGCTCGATCTTGGCCTTCTCTGCAGCCTCCTTCAGGCGCTGCCCGGCCATGCGGTCGGCAGCCAGATCGACGCCATGCGCCGACTTGAACTGCTGCACGAGCCAATCGATGATCCGCTGATCCCAGTCGTCTCCACCGAGGTGGGTGTCGCCGTGGGTGCTCTTGACCTCGAACACGCCGTCGCCGATCTCGAGCACCGACACGTCGAAGGTGCCGCCGCCGAGGTCGAACACCAGGACCTTCTCGTCCTCGGCGCCCTTGTCGAGGCCGTAGGCGAGCGCAGCTGCGGTCGGCTCGTTGATGATTCGCAGCACCTCGAGGCCGGCGATCGCGCCGGCTTCCTTGGTGGCGGTGCGCTGGGCGTCGTCGAAGTAGGCAGGCACGGTGATGACGGCCTGGGTGACGGTGTCGCCGAGGTACGCCTCGGCGTCGCGCTTCAGCTTCATCAGGGTGCGAGCGCTGATCTCTTGCGGCGTGTACTGCTTGCCGTCGATGTCGGGGCTCTTCCACGACTCGCCCATGTGCCGCTTGATGCTGCGGAACGTGCGGTCGGAGTTGGTGATCGCCTGGCGCTTGGCAACTTCGCCGACCAGCACCTCACCGGCTTTCGAGAATGCCACGACCGATGGGGTGGTGCGGGCGCCCTCGGAGTTGGGGATGACGACCGGGTCGCCACCTTCGAGTACGGCGACGACAGAGTTGGTGGTGCCGAGGTCGATTCCGACTGCCTTGGCCATGGGGGTGACTCCTTCGATGCAAACAATTGGGGGTGGACGGCTCAAACTTGAGTGAACGTGACGCAAGTTTACGGCTCCACGGTAGGGCCGCGCAACATCGACCGACGAAAACTTGAGTCGATATGACTCAAGTTTGGAAGGTTGGGCTCCGAGGGCGGACGAGTACTTGCCAACCAGACCCCTTCCGAATCGTCAGTGACGAAACTCGGGTCGCGGCGGGTCCGGCGATCTGGGCGCCACTACATCCCAAATGCCAGCACGAGCGCACGAGTTTGGCGCCCAGATCCAGGAATGTCGCCGGGCTGGTTTCGTCACTGACGATTCGGGAGGGGTGGGGATGCCGGGTGGTCGGACCCCGGGAAGTGCGACAATGCGCAGGTGCTGACCGAGCAACAGCTGGACTGCTTCCACACCGACGGATTCGTGCTGGTGCCCGACGTGCTGAATGCGGACGAAGTGGCCACCCTGCAGGCAGGCGTTTGGCAGAACGTTCCTTCGCCAACGGACTACTTCGCCGAGCCGGAAGCGTTCGCCGAACTGACCAGCACTCCGTTCTCGGGCCTCATCAACTTTCCGTGGATCTCGCCTGACCTCAACCGATTGGTCGCCCACCCGCGCATCTTGGCGATCGTGCGTCAAATCCTGGGCGTCGACGACGTCAGGTTGTACAAGGGCGAACTCTGGGCCAAGTACGCAGGCAACGTCAACTACGACCAGCACCATCACCGCGACTTCGGCAACCACACATTGGTGGTGCCGAGCGAGAAGCGACGTTGGATGCAGGTCACGACCTTCACCTACCTGTGCGATGTCGACGAGGACAACGGGGCAACGGCTGCGGTGCCGAAGCGGTACTCGGCCCATATTCCCCTCGGTCAGCGACGAACCGAGCCAGGCGATCTACGCGACCGCGAAGTGCTGGCCTGCGGCAAGGCCGGCACCACGCTGGTGTATTCGACCGAAGTGTTCCACAGGGCAACGTCGATGACTGGAGCGAATGCGTCACGCTTCACGGTCCTCGCCGACTACAAGGCAGCCGACGCCAACTGGACCAACAAGCACGCGTTCGGACACCTCGGGAACCGTCCCGAGATGATCGAGTTCGTCACCAACGTCGAACCTGGCACACGCACTCTGCTCGACATCCCAGCACCCGGCCACCCTTACTGGACCGACCAGACCATCGCCAACATGGAAGTGCGCTACCCAGACATCGACATGGCCCCCTACCGCGCCGCCGGCCTGAGCGATGCAACTCTCCCGTCTCGCCGAGCGTGATGGTTGGTGGTGCTGGTTGTGCGGCGATGCCATCGACGCCGCAGCGATCGGACCCTGGCAGGCAACCATCGACCATCTCGTGCCGCGGTCGAGGGGTGGCTCGCCCGACATGGCCAACCTGCGCCTTGCTCATCGCCGCTGCAACAACCGGCGCGGCAGCCATCTGCCCGAACTCGACTGGCCGAGCGCATGGCCAATGCTGATGACCACCAACCTGTGGACCACCCTTGCCCGCCTGGCACCACGACCCGGCGCTGCTGAGGTGGTGGCAATGGCGCCGCTGGCGACCCTCGCAGCCGAGGCCGCGACGTGGGTGGTCGAGCGCGCCGAAGGCTTCGTCCCAGGTGGATGGGAGTCGTGGTACGTCGAGGATCCGGCAGGACCGGTGGCGGTGTGGTTGCGACGAATCTCGACTGCTGCGCCTGGTTCGGCCGGGCGGCCGAAGGTACCTGATCCGTAGCGCCCGACACCACGCACCAGTCGGTGATCGTCGTATCGTCGATCCCGATGGCAACACTTGAGATCGAAGGCGACCCAACCGATGTCGGGATCTCGGCCGAGCGACTCGCCCGCATCGACACCCACTTCCGCAAGTACGTCGACGATGGGAGGCTGCCGGGCTGGCTGATCAGCGTCAGCCGGCGCGGCAAGATCGTGCACCTGTCGTCCTACGGCCATCGCGACATCGAGGCCGCGGCCGCGGTCGAGACCGACACCTTGTGGCGCATCTTCTCGATGACCAAGCCCATCACCGCCGTGCTGGCATTACAGCTGTGGGAAGAGGGTGCCTTCGAGTTGAACGACCCGGTGTACCGATACATCCCAGCGTTCAGGCATCAGCGGGTGTGGCGGGCGGGTAGCTCGACGTCACCGATCTTGGATCCGGTCGTCGAGAAGATGCGCTTGTGGCATCTGTTCGCGCACACCAGCGGGCTGACCTACGGGTTCATGTTCGCCCATCCGGTCGACGCCATGTATCGCAAGGCCGGTTTCGAATGGGGTATGCCCCGCGACCTCGATCTCGAGGCAATCGTCGACAGGTGGGCGGCGCTGCCACTGCTGTTCCAACCTGGCACCGAGTGGAACTACTCGGTCGGTCTCGACGTGCTCGGCCGGGTGTTGGAAGTCATCACCGGCCAACGCCTCGATCAGCTCATGCGCACCCGGCTGTTGGAGCCACTGGGCATGCACGAGACCACCTGGTTCGTCGACGAAGAGCACGCTCCTCGCCTCGCCACGTTGTACGGCGCGGATCCGCAGACGCGCAAGGCGGTGCGCATGGAAGCCATGGACCGCGACACGCTGCGCGAACCGAAGGCGCACGGCGGCGGCGGTGGGCTGGTGAGCACTGCTCACGACTACCACCGTTTCACCCAGATGTTGCTGCACGGCGGCGAGCTCGATGGAGTGCGCATCCTGGCTCCGGGCACCGTGAAGTACATGGCCAGCAACCACTTGCCGGGCGGCGTCGACCTCAGTGCGTTCGGCCGGCCGTTGTTCGCCGAGACGACGTTCGATGGTGTTGGCTTCGGGCTGGGAGTCAGCGTGACCATCGACCCCGTCAAGGCCCGTGTGCCGGGAAGCGCCGGCGAGTACGCATGGGGCGGCGCGGCCAGCACGGCGTTCTGGATCGACCCGGCGCAGGACCTCACCGTGCAGTTCTTCACCCAACTGCTTCCCAGCAGCACCCACCCCATCCGCAGCCAACTCAAGCAGCTCGTGTACCAGTCGATCATCGCCTGACAGCCGACGGCCGAGGCCGCTACTGTCCGCTGATGCAGCTCGCCGACCTGTCCATCTTCACCGAGCCTCAGCAGGGCGCCTCGTACGACACGTTGCTGGCGGTGGCCCAGCGTGCCGAAGCGCTCGGTTTCGGAGGTTTCTTCCGCAGTGACCACTACCTGGTGATGGGTGGGTCGAGCGGTCTGCCGGGGCCCACCGATGCCTGGGTCACGCTGGGCGGGCTTGCCCGTGAGACCTCGACCATCCGCCTCGGAACCCTGGTCTCGCCGGTCACGTTCCGCGGTCCCGGTCTGCTGGCGATCAGTGTCGCCCAGGTGGATCAGATGAGTGGCGGGCGCGTCGAGCTGGGCATCGGCGCCGGTTGGTACGAAGCCGAGCACACGGCCTATGGCTTCGACTTCCCCGACGCGGCAGCGCGGTTCAACAGCCTCACCGATCAGCTGGCGATCATCGATGGTCTGTGGGGCACGCCGACCGGCGAGACCTTCAGCTACGCCGGCTCGGTGCACAGCGTGACCGACTCGCCGGGCTTGCCCAAGCCAGTCCAGCAACCGATACCGATCATCATCGGTGGTGGTGGCAAGACGCGTACGCCGGCCTTGACCGCCCGATACGCGACCGAGTGCAACGTCGCATTTGCTTCGGTCGAGACGTTCACCGAACGCAAACAACGTGTCGAGGTTGCATGCGCGGCGATCAACCGACAGCGCCCGATGAGCTACTCGGTTGCGCTCGTGGTGTGTGCAGGTGGAACCGAGGCCGACGTCGTTCGTCGTGCGGCAGCAATCGGGCGCGAGCCGGCCGAGCTTCGCGCGAACGGCGCGGCTGGATCGGCCGAAGAGACCGCTGCAGCCATTCGCAAGTACACCGACGTCGGCGCCGACCGGGTCTATTTGCAGGTCCTCGACCTATCGGACCTCGACCATGTCGACTTCATCGCCGGCGAGGTCGCCCCGCTGCTGGCGTGAGACGGCGAAGGCCGACCACGACTGGTTGGTCACCGTCGCCGCGCCGGCATAGGTCACCTGGGCGCCGAGCCCGAGTTCGTCGAGTGCGGCAAGCATGCCCGCGCCCAGCACCATCACGGCCTTGGTCCACACTTCCGCCCACGCCGCCGTGCCGGCGATGACGGTGACGGCCACGATCTCGCGATCGTGCAGTACGGGCCTTCCGGTCGTCGGATCGAGGAGATGATGTACCGATTCACCGTCGTCAGTTTCCCACCGTCGACGCAATGTGCCCGAGGTGGCGACACCGCCTTCGACCATCGTCAGTTGACCCGTCTCGATCTCGATGTTCATCGGGTCGACAACACCGATCAACCAACCGCCGGGCTGTGGCGCGTTGCCGCGTACGGCCACATCGCCGCCGATCGACACCGACGCACCGGCGGCCCCGGCATCGATCAGATAGCCGACCACGAGATCCGCTGCCAGCCCCTTGCCAATGCCACCTGCGTCGAGGCACATCCCAGGCGGGACGCTGACCATGTTGCGCTGGCGGTCGATCGAGATCGCAGCGAGATCGCCGCGGGGCAGTGAACCCGGGGGCAACGACGTGACCGAAGTCGGATCATGCCAACTCGCGCTGTATCCAAGGCCGACCAACGGCGCGAGCAACGTGGGGTCGAACGCGCCCGTGGTTGCCCGCCAACCATCGACCATGGACTGAACGAGGACCGGCGTCGCCGGGTCGTGGGGAACGGTGGCCCGGGCGCCGCGGTTCAGACGGCTGTTGTCGCTCTCTGGCAGCAAGCGACTCCAGCGTCGTTCGAGGTGATCGATCGACGTTCTCGCCAGATACAGCAAGCCGGGTGACCCGCCGACGACGACAACGTCGACAGTGCATCCCATCGCTCGCCACGACCCGACGTGAACATCGAGGCTCACGGTTCAGCCTGAGGCGCTCGTAGTGGTGTTCGACGCTGCCGCCTGCACCCGCGGTTGGGCAACGGGAACAGCCACCGGAATGACGACGGGAACCACGACCGGGGCTGCCGGCGCCGGAACCGCCGGCTGCGCGGGCGCCACTGGCACCAACGGGGCGACAGTGGGCTCGACCGGAGCTGCTGACACGACGGCGGTAGGTGCTGCGACAGTGGGCGCCGCCGCCGCCGCAGCGCCTTGGATGATCGGCGCGACCGGTGCTGACGTGGCCTGCACGCTGCCGGCGCCGCTCGACCAACCCATCGCCGTGACCAGGCCGAACATGGCTGTCGTTGATAAGCCGGCCGACAGGATCTTCGACGTGTTGGCCGGTCTGCTGCGCTTCTTCGACGGTGCGCGAAGTGCGGCGAGTCGCTCGGCCGCAGTTGGCAGCATCGGCTCAGTCATCGTCGTCACCATGGTCGTCGCGACCGCCGCGGTCATCCACGGAGTTGCTCGTCGAATTACTGGATGCCGACTGATCGTCGGACTCGACCGAGGTGGTCACGACGCCGAACAGCAAGTTGGCGTGGAACTCGACCTCGATGCTGCCGGACTGGAACTTGATCTCGACGTTCGTTGCGTCTTCTCGCTCCGAATCGGTGATGGTCCAGCCCGGGGCAGGCGTGACATCGACGATCGTCAGAACATCGCCGACGGTATCGAGTGTCACGGTGCCGGATGTACCGATCGCATAGACCGCCTGGGTGGCCACAGCGGCGGGAGCCGGTGTCGCTGCCGCCTCAACCAGAGGGACAGCCGTGATGGTCGGCGTTGTCGCCGACAACGTGGTGGCGATCGAGGGCTGCGTCGGCGATGCAGCATCGACAACGAGTGGGGAGGGCGACGCGCTGCCGCTGAGCACCTGGGTGTTCACCAGCGCTGCAGCCGAGCCGGCCACCAGCACTCCGGCGATTGAGATCATTGTTGCAATTCGTGCCTTCATGGTTCAGACCTTTCCGTCGTAGCGATCACGCGGATCGCATGCACCGCACGGTACGGAGGCACCTCCCAAGGGACGGGCTGCGAATATCCAAGATTTGTCCAAGAAGAGCCGCGGGCGTTGGCGGACTTGTCACAATGACCATGTGAAGCTGCTGTTGGTCGAAGATGACAAGGCCATCGCCGACACGTTGGTCGAAGGACTGACCGCTGCGGGTCACACGGTCGTGCATGTCACGACGGGGGCGGGCGCACTGGCCGAGCCCGACCACGAGATGGTGCTTCTCGATCTCGGCCTGCCCGACATGGACGGACGCGATGTGTGCCGTCAGCTGCGGCAACGCTCGCGCAGGCCAATCATCATGCTCACCGCTCGCAGCGAGGAGTTCGACCGAGTGCTGGGCCTCGAGCTGGGCGCCGACGACTACGTCACCAAGCCGTTCAGCCTGCGCGAGCTCGTCGCCCGAATCGGGGCTGTGGCCCGGCGAACCAACGACGGCCCTCCGAATGCCGAGGATCGCGACATGAGCGCGCCGCAAACGGTCGGAGCGATGGAGCTCGACCGACGCACACGACGAGTTCGAATCAATGGCGACGAGATCGCGCTGACCGCCAAGGAGTTCGATCTGTTGGCCTTTCTGGCCAACGATGTCGGGGCGGTGCATACTCGGACGGAGATTCTCGAGACTGTGTGGGACGCCCATTGGTACGGGCCCACCAAAACAGTCGATGCCCACGTCGCCTCACTGCGCAAGAAACTCGGCCACCACGGATGGATCGAGGCGGTTCGAGGTGTCGGCTTTCGGTTGGAAGCTCCGTCGTGAGATGGCGGTTGATCGCTGCCTTCGTCGGCGTCACGATCGTCATTCTTGCTGCACAGGACATCCCGTTGGGTCGCTATCTGCGCACCGTCGAGACCGAACGCGTGCTGGCTTCGATTCAGCGCGACGCCTTCATCCTGGCCGGTTCATCCGATGATGCCCTGTCGGGTGAGGGGTTCGCTTCAGGCGAACAGAGTCAGGACGCTCTGCAGAGCACCGTCGACATCTATCGAACGAGGACCGGCGCTCGCGTGGTGGTCACCGACGAGTTGGGCATCGCGGTTGCCGTCTCGGGAGATGAAGCGCGCCGCGGTGACGACTTCTCGACGCGACCCGAGATCGCTGCGGCGCTCAGCGGAAGCCCCAGCTCGGGGCGGAGGCCCTCGGATACCCTCGGCGGCGACATCATCTATGTCGCCGTGCCGGTCCTGTCGGGCGCCTTGCCGGTCGGTGTCGTTCGACTCACGTATTCGGCCGCAAGTGTCGACGACCGGGTATCCGACAAGCTTCGCGGGATCGTCGCGGTCGGCCTGATCTCCCTCGGCGCAGCCGCGCTGGCTGCCGCGTTGATGGCCGCGACCATTGTTCGGCCATTGCGCCGCCTGCAGCGCGCGACCGAGCAAGTTGCCGGAGGCAACTTCGACAGCAGGGCGGTGATCGACGAAGGCGCGCCGGAGATCCGCGGTCTTGCCGCATCGTTCAACACCATGACGGAGAAGATCTCGACGCTGGTCGAGCGGCAACGGTCGTTCGCCGGCGATGCCTCGCACCAATTGCGAACCCCGCTGACGGCGTTGCGACTGCAACTCGAACGCGCCGCCGTCAATATCGAGACCGACCCGGCTGCGGCGCGCGGCGACATCGAGGCTGCCAGCGAGGAGACGGAACGGTTGCAGCGCCTCGTCGAGGGACTGTTGATGCTGGCCCGGGCGGATCAGGGAACCATGGCGACCGAGACCATCGATGTTGCCGACATCGTCACCGAACGCGCCGCGATCTGGGCGCCACTTGCCGATGAGCGAGGAGTCAGGTTGACCGCCGGCGGAATTGCCACCCTCACGGCGCGAGCCGTGCCCGGCGCACTCGAACAGATCGTCGACAACTACATCGACAACGCGCTCAATGCCGGCGGACCGGGCAACGAGATCACCGTGTCGGCGGTCGGTGACAACGGTTGGGCGGAAGTGCACGTGACCGATCGCGGTCCAGGCATGCCCACCGACCAACTGCAGCACGCCTTTGATCGATTCTGGAGGGCCTCAAGCGCAGGCCACGAAGGTTCTGGGCTGGGGCTGGCCATCGTTCGGCAATTGGCCGAGGCCAGTGGCGGCGAAGTGGACCTGGTCAACCGCAACGACGGCGGACTGGATGCCTGCGTTCGCCTCCCTCTTGCCTGACGTCAGTTGCGGTGCGCGACGAAGCGGTTCAACAGCAGATCGAGATGACCCCACGTGATGCAGTAGTTGCGGTCGTAGGCCCCCGAGTGGTGCACGGAGTGATGCTCCTTCGACAGCACCACACCATGTCGCTGCGCCGCGGCAACGAGCCGCGGCACCGTCGGCATGTGTGCCCATTTGTGTAGCTGGTTGGTCATGATCACGCCGGAGACGAGGCCGACGATGAACACACCGCCATATGGATGCTGCGAGGTATCGAGGAAGAAGAACGACGGAACGATCACGGGCAGGCAGACGAACACGTTGTCGGCGTTGACCGCGATGAAATCGCCCTGGGTCATGGCCATCGGGTCGACGTGATGATCGCGGAAGGGCTTGACGAACTTCTGGCCGATCACCGGCGTATCGGGCGAGCCGAAGTTGTCGAGCAGGAAGTGGACAATTCCCGATGCCAGGTCGGCGACCGCGTACGCGGCCACGATCAGCACGACGAGCAGAATCGCAATCGGCAACGACATGCGGTCGGCGACCTCGACCGCGACGCGCCGAGTGAGCGCGGCGGCGAAGCCGATGAACGTTCCGACGGCCACGAGCTCGAAAACTCGGTGACTCACCGGATAGTCGTATGTGCCGAGCACGCCTCGATCATTACCACCACGGCACTGCGATAGCTACTTCCTGTCATGCTGTCAGGCGGTCGACGCTCGCCACCAGTGCGCTGCCAACAACTCGGCAACCAGGACCTCCGTCATCAAGGCCACGATCGGATCATCGTCACCGGGATATCGAACACTGGCCGACGCTCCGGCCGGTTCTGCTCCAACCGTGGCGACGTGGCTACCGCGATCGGTCATCCATTTCAACGCATCGGCGTCGAATCGCGAACCGGTGAACAGCAGGGCTCGATAGTCGAGCGATTTGGTCAGGTAGACGTCGACGTGATTCCAGTCGCCGGTTTCGCAACCGTCGGCCGCCCGGCGCGGACCCTCGCGTACCATCAGCGCACCCTGCAGCGCGGAGCCGAGCCGCTCCGCCGGGGCCAGCAGCCACAACCCCTCCGTCCCCTCGATCGACTCCAGCAACAGGGGCATCCAACCATCGCGTCGATCGAGCAGGTACGCGATCGCGGCGGCGGCACGGCGCAGTCGTTCGCCCAACCGCAGATCGACACCGGCCAGACGTTGCTCCAAGACCAGGAGCGCAACCAGCGTGTGCAGGTACGTGCGGCAGGCAATGCCGCCCGCCTCGACGCCTGCGTGCAGCAACACGGTGTGATCGGTCGCCAGCGACACGGAAGCATTGTTGGTCAGGGCGATCGTGCGGCTGATGCCGGCGTGGGCTTCCAGCAGCGCGATGGTCTCGGCGCTTCGGCCCGAGGCGGTGATCCCGATGACTGTGAGATCCGACGACGGCGGCAGCGTGGTCTCCACCGAGGCCAACTCGGCGACGGCGACGATGCCATGGCGACGGAGCCGGCGAGCAGCAACATCGGCTGCGAACCGCGACGACCCCATGCCCGTGAGCACGATCGGGCCGCTGCCGAGCTCGGGCCACGAGGGCAGCTGGTCGAGCAACGCCAGCAGCGTGACCGGCTTGGCTTCGAGATCGGCCAGGAAGGCTGCCGGGTCCACGATGTCGAACTTACCCGCCGAGCAACCTTGGAAGAGCGGAATCGGCGACGTAGCGCCAGTGCGGCAGGTGGTGAATCGAGTAGGCGTACTCGTGCAGCTCCTGGGCCACACGAAAGGCCAGCAGGAGATCCTCATCGATGCTGTGTTCAGCGACGTAGGCATCAAGAGCGGCGGCAGTCGCAGCCACGGTGAACCGGTCGACGTCGTCGGCCCGGTCGGGCCGACGTCGCTTCACCACCACAGCACCGACATGGGCGATCGATTGCACCATCGAGGCCACGTCGCGTAGCGGTGATTGCGTTCGTGCCCGCTCGGCCGGATCCTGCAGTGGGTTGCCATCGAAATCGGTGACGACCATCGTGTCCCCGGCGCGCAGGAACTGGCCGGCGTGAAGGTCGCCGTGAATGCGATGGCCTGCAACGTGACCGGCGTCGCGCAGAGGCTGCAATGCGGTGGCAACCGATCGCTCGTCCAGCCACTCCAAGCCGTCGAGCCGCTCCTTCGCCAGCCGTAGATCAGCCATCGCCTGCTCGGCGGCGCCAGCAACCTCGACCATCATCGGCTGCAGATCGGCGAGCGCGGAATGCAAACGCGCCGTCATGGCGCCCATTCGACGAGCGAAGTCGACAACGCCGCTCAACGGCAACCGGTCGGCAAGCCAGGCCTCGACGTCGTCGACATACCAATCCCACCCATCCACGGCCCCCGGCAGGTACGACGTGACGATCGCAGCCACCGCTCCGTCGCGCTGGTCGACGCCAACGAGGGGCGGCATCTCGTCGAATCCGGCCGCAGTGAGATGGCGAATGAGTTGCACACCCGGATGTGGAACGGGCACCGGTGGGCGCAGCCATTTGACAACCACCGACTCGTCGACCACCACACTGAAGTTGGTCTGATCCACCGTGATCGGACGTTCGACGGAACACTCCCGACCGAGCAACCGCGCAGCCAGTTCGATCGAGGCGCCTGGTGTCACGCTAGAACGGTAGCCATGGCCACCTTCTTGTTCATGCCAGAGAGCGCCTACGGGCCGACGAACAATTGCATTGGAATCGGCAACATCCTGCTGCAGCGCGGTCACAAGGTGGTGTTCGCCGCCGAAGCATCGTGGGCCGGCCGATTGGAGCCGCTGGGATTCGTCGAGGACCTCGTCGACCTCGCCCCCCCTCCGCCGCCCGATGCGCCCGAGCAAGCAGCCGGGCAGTTCTGGACCGACTTCATTCGTGACACCAAGCCGGTATTCCGCACCTCGACGTTCGACCAACTCAGCGGCTTCATGCAGCCGACGTGGCAGGCACTGATCGATGGTGCCATGTATTGCGAGCCACATCTGAAGGAGATCATCGAGCGCCAACGTCCCGACGTGATCATCGAAGACAACGTCAACTGCTTTCCGGCCCTGACGACCGCAGGTGTGCCGTTCGTCCGCATCGTCAGCTGCCAGCCGTTGGAGATGAAGGGCCCCGATGTCCCACCCACATACAGCGGGCTGCCCGCCGACGATCGCAGTGAATGGGATGCGTTCCGTGCCGAGTACGACCGCACCCATCGACCGACGTGGCAGGCCTACAACGAATGGGTGCAGTCATGCGGGGCACAACCGCTGGCTGATCTCGAGTTCATCCACGAGAGCGCCCACCTGAACCTGTACACCTACCCCGAGGTCATCGACTACACCGATCGACGACCACTCGGTGCGACCTGGCATCGCCTCGACTCGTCGGTGCGTGCCACCGACGAACCGTTCGAGGTGCCCTCCGAACTCGGCGCCGCCTCGTCTGATAGCGGCGCGCTCATCTACCTGTCGCTGGGCTCGCTCGGCTCCGCCGACGTCGAGCTGATGCAGCGTCTGGTCCACGTGCTCGGCCAAACGCCACATCGCTACATCGTGTCGAAGGGTCCGCTACATGACACGCTCGACCTGCCGCCCAACATGTGGGGCGCCCAGCAGGTACCACAGACCAACGTATTGCCGACGGTCGATCTGGTCATCACCCATGGCGGCAACAACACGACCACCGAGAGCTTCCACTTCGGCAAGCCGATGGTACTGCTGCCCCTGTTCTGGGATCAGTACGACAACGCTCAGCGGGTGCACGAGACCGGCTACGGAGTACGACTGTCGACCTACGCGTTCGAGGATGCAGAGTTGATCGGGGCAGTCGATCGCCTGCTCGCCGACGAACACCTGCAAACCAGAATGGCGGCAAATGCCGCCATCATCCGCTCGCGCGGTGGCACGCAACGCGCCGCCGATCTGATCGAGGGTATCGCCCGCTGACCTCGAATCGCGGCCGGCGACGAAGGCTCTGGACCGGCGGTAGAATGATTGCTTCTCATGCCGTCCTCAGCACGTCCGACACTGGGCGTCATCATCAACCACGAAGGATCGCCATGCCTACACCGAAGCCTCGTCCAGCCACCAAGCGCGCCAAAGCAGCCGCAGCGATTGCCGAAGACCTCACCACCAGTGAGGGTGTGGCCCAGGCCATCCGCACAGAATCGATCGACCTGACTCCCTCGGTGAATCGAATCATGAACGCCGGCCTGCACGAGGCGGCCTGTTTCAAGGCGATCACGCTGTTCCGCGCTTCACTCGGCGTGCCGGGCGATCCCAATCGCTACCCCGACCACGCCATCGAAGTCGGACGCAAGGTGAAAGAAGCCGTCTAGCCCGACTGGTAGCGAGGTAGATTTCTGTCGTTCTCGGGAACTTTTCGCGTTCCTCGGACGACAAACTTGAGATATGTCTTCTCACCGACGCCGGCGTGTGTTCTCGGCCGCAATCCTCATTGGTCTTATTGGCATGTGGGCGCCTGCGCGCGTCGATGCTCGCGCCGATTTCAAAGATGCTCCGGCCACCGTCGCTGCCGACAGCGACATCGCACTCACGCTGTTCGTCGAAGACGAGCGCGATGAGGCCACCTACAACGAACGCATCGCCATTCGACTGCCCGAGGGGTGGACCGGCCTAGCCTGCGAGAGCAAGCCGACGTGGACGTGCACGATTGTCGGCGAGTCACAGCGGGTCGTCATCCGCTACACCAAGGACGAAGGCGCCGCACCCGCCGAGGACGAGACCTTCAACATCACCCTCCATTCGGGAACAAATCTGGGAACCGCGACCTTCCCCATACTGCAGACCTACAACACGGGCGAGGAGGTTGGATGGATCGGCGATCCGGGTCTCGACAATGAAGCACCTACCCTCGAAGTCGCGGGCGTCGCACCCGCCACGCCACCAGCCGAGACCACGACAATCCCACCCACGACCACCGTCGCGCCGACCCCCGCACCAACCACTCTCGCCAACACGCTGCCGCCGACGTCGGCACCCAGCACCGCCGCCGCCAGCACCACCACCACCGGCGCACCCACCGACACCGCCGTCATCCTCGCGCCAACCGTCACGCAACCGAGCGAGGCCGAGTCGGACGGAGACAGCGCAAACACAATCATTGTGATCGCGTTGGTGCTTGCCGCAGCAGGTGCGGCGATGTACTACTACTGGAAGCAGCGCAAGGCGCCGATTCCTCCGGCTTGACGCGACGTGGGCGCGTCAGACGATGATGACCAGCCGCTCGACGGCTTGCACGACGATCGGATCGACGGTGACACTGCCACCCTCGATCGCCCGGGCGAGATCTACCCGCATCTCGTGTTCCCAGAACTTGTCGAGGTGATCCGCAACAGCGGCGGCGGCAGCTTCAGCCGGCTCGTGTGAGAACTGGCGGGCGATCTGGTTGGCCATGCGCACCAACGCGCTGAGGCGATGCTCTGGATGATCAAGTTCCACCGTTGCGGCCGAGTGACCGGGCGTGACCTGGACCGCGGTGACCTTGTACTCGGGGCAGTTGGTGGCCCAGTCGCTCCACTCGGTGGTCACCACGTTGGCGCCGCTGACCGGGTGGTGGAACGTGGTGTACACCACGCCCTGTGGCATGCGGTCCGACACCAGTGCGTGCAACGTGGTGGCGCCGACGCGACTGGCCAGTGTGACCTCATCACCGTCGCCGATACCGCGCTCCTCTGCGTCGTGCGAGTGGATTTCGAGAACATCCTCGGGGTGCCACAGCACGTTGTCGGTGCGGCGCGTCTGGGCGCCGACGTTGTACTGGCTGAGGATGCGACCGGTGGTCAGCAGCAGGGGAAATCGGCGGTTGGACCGTTCTTCGGTGGGCACATACGGGGTGGCCGTGAACATGCCGAGACCGCGTACGAACGTGCCCTCGTGCATGATCGGCGTACCGAGCGGCTTGTCGGCGTTGCACGGCCACTGCACGCTGCCCACCTCGTCGAGCATCGCGAACGACACGCCCGCAAACGTCGGCGTGAGCTGGGCGATCTCGTCCATGATCTCACTCGACTGGTCGTAGTGCATGGGGGCGCCGAGCGCGGCAGAGAGCTCGCAGGCCACTTCCCATTCCTGCTTGCCCGAACGTGACCGCATCACGGGTCGAACGCGGTTGATACGTCGCTCGGCGTTGGTGAACGTGCCGTCCTTCTCCAGGAATGACGTGCCCGGTAAGAACACATGGGCGAGTTTGGCGGTCTCGTTGACGAACAGGTCCTGCACCACCAACAGCTCGAGCGATCGCAGCGCGGTCGTCACGTGCACCGTGTTGGGATCGCTCTGGGCGATGTCTTCACCCTGCACGAACAGGCCCTTGAAGTGACCGTCGATGGCCGCATCGAACATGTTGGGGATGCGCAGGCCCGGCTCGGACTGGATGGGACGTCCCCACAAGGTCTCGAACATCGCCCGCGTGCCGTCGTCGCTGACGTGGCGATACCCCGACAGTTCGTGCGGGAACGAACCCATGTCGCAGGAACCCTGCACGTTGTTCTGCCCGCGCAGCGGGTTGACGCCCACGCCGTCGCGGCCGAGATTGCCGGTGGCCATGGCGAGGTTGGCCATGCCCATGACCATCGTGCTGCCCTGGCTGTGCTCGGTGACGCCCAGGCCGTAGTAGATCGCCCCGTTGCCGCCGGTGGCATACAGACGTGCGGCCGCACGAAGCTCGGCGGCGGGCACACCCGTGTGCAGTTCCGTTTCCTCGGGGCTGTTCTCCGGAAGCGAGACGAACTCGGCCCAGTGCGAGAAGTCGACCGGCTCGCAGCGCTCGACGACGAAGCGATGGTCGACGAGGTCTTCGGTGACGATCACGTGGGCGAGCGCGTTGACGATGGCCACGTTGGTGCCGGGGCGGAGCTGCAGGAAGTGCTGCGCCTCGACGTGCGCGCTGCGCACGAGGTCGATGCGACGCGGGTCGACCACGATCAACTTGGCGCCGTCGCGCAGCCGCTTCTTCATGCGCGACGCGAACACCGGGTGCGCATCGGTGGGGTTGGCACCGATCAGCAAGATGACGTCGGTCTGCTCGACCGACTTGAAGTCCTGTGTGCCCGCCGATGTGCCGAACGCCGTCTTCAGCCCGAACCCGGTGGGCGAGTGACAGACACGGGCACATGTGTCGACGTTGTTGTTGCCGAACGCGGTACGAACCATCTTCTGCACCACGAACACTTCCTCGTTGGTGCAACGCGACGAGGTGATGCCACCAATGGCATCGTTGCCGTGGCGAGCCTGGATGTCGAGCAACTTGGCCGCGGTGTAGGCGATGGCTTCATCCCACGACACGATCTTCCACGGATCGTCGATGTTCTCGCGGATCATCGGCTCGAGCATGCGATCGGGGTGACTGGCGTAGCCCCAGGCGAAGCGGCCCTTCACGCACGAGTGACCCTCGTTGGCGCCGCCGTCCTTGTACGGCACCATGCGCACGACTTGCTCGCCCTGCATCTCGGCCTTGAACGAGCAACCGACACCGCAGTACGCGCAGGTGGTGAGCACGGTGCGGCGCGGTTGCCCCAGCTCGATGACGGTGTTCTCGGTGAGCGTCGCCGTTGGGCAGACCTGCACGCACGCACCGCACGACACGCACGGTGAGTCGAGAAAGGACCCGTTGGCGCCGGCGGCTACGCGCGAGCCGAAACCGCGGCCCTCGATGGTGAGGGCGAACGTGCCCTGTACCTCCTCGCAGGCGCGAACGCAGCGCGAGCAGACGATGCACTTCGCCGAATCAAAGGTGAAGTACGGGTTCGAGGTGTCTTTGTCGAGGCCGAGGTGGTTGTCGCCCGCATAGCCGTACCGCACGTCGCGCAGACCCACCGCGCCGGCCATGTCTTGCAACTCGCAGTCACCGTTTGCCGCGCAGGTGAGACAGTCGAGCGGGTGATCGCTGATGTACAGCTCCATCACGCCGCGGCGCAGGCGCTCGAGTTTGGGTGATTGCGTGGTGACCTGCATGCCACTGACCGCAGGTGTCGTGCACGACGCGGGCGCGCCCTTGCGGCCATCGATCTCAACCAGGCACAGACGGCACGAACCGAACGGCTCGAGGCTGTCGGTGGCACACAGCTTGGGAATGTCGACGCCTGCGAGTGCGGCAGCGCGCATGACCGAGGTGCCCTCGGGCACCATGATGGTCTGGTCGTCGATCGTGATCCGCACCGTCGCCGGGGCGGGTTTGCGTAGCTGACGATCGGGCGCCGGCGTACCGAGATCGTGATCGCCGGTGAATGCAAACTCCGATACGCCGGTGAGTACGGAAAGGCTCAGCGTCATACGGTCGCTCCTACTGCGAGGTTGAAGTCGTCGGTGAAGTGTGCCAATGCGCTACGAACGGGCAACGGCGTGAGGCCACCCATCGCACACAGCGAACCATCGGCCATCACCTCGCACAGGTCGACGAGCGTGGCGATGTTCGAGATGCGGCCATCGGAGCCTCCGTCGCCGGAAACGATCTTGTCGATCAGTTCCATACCTCGTGTGCTGCCAATCCGGCACGGCGTGCACTTGCCGCACGACTCGACGGCACAGAACTCCATCGCGAAGCGAGCCTGCGCTGCCATGTCGACCGTGTCGTCGAACACCACGATGCCTCCGTGGCCCAACAGCGCGTCAGCAGCGGCAAACGCCTCGTAATCCATGGGCAGGTCGAATCGATCGCTCGGCAGGTAGGAGCCCAACGGCCCGCCGACCTGCGCGGCGCGCACCGGACGACCGCTCTCGGTTCCGCCACCGAGGTCTTCGATCAGTTCGCCGAGCGTGATGCCGAACGCGGTCTCGACGATGCCGCCGCGGGCGATGTTACCGGCAAGCTGAAACACCTGGGTGCCGAGGCTGCGACCGATGCCCAAGGCGGCATACGCCGCCGCCCCATCGGCGAGGATGGCCGGCACGGTGGCCAGGCTCAGCACGTTGTTGACCACGGTTGGTTTTGCGAACAGACCCTGCAGCGCGGGCAACGGCGGTTTGGCGCGCACGATACCCCGCTTGCCCTCGAGGCTTTCCAGCATCGCTGTTTCCTCGCCACAGATGTAGGCACCGGCGCCAACACGAACGTGGATGCGGAAGGCGAACCCGCTGTCGAGCACGTTGGCGCCCAGCCAGCCCTTCGACTCTGCCGCGGCGATGGCTGCGTACAGCGCCTCGATGGCATCGGGGTACTCGCTGCGGACGTAGATGTAGCCGTCGTTGGCGCCCACTGCCCAGCCGGCGATCGTCATGCCTTCGAGCAGCATGAACGGGTCGCCCTCCATCAACATGCGGTCGGCGAAGGTGCCGCTGTCGCCCTCGTCGGCGTTGCACACGATGTACTTCGTCGGGCCCGCCGCATCGAGCACGGTTCGCCACTTGATGCCCGTCGGAAACGCCGCGCCGCCGCGCCCGCGTAAGCCGCTGTCGGTGACCTCGGTGACCACCTCGGCCGGTTGCATGGCCAGTGCGCGGCGCAGACCGGCGAGTCCTCCATGCGCCTCGTAGTCGTCTGTCGAACGAGGATCGACCACGCCGACGCGTTGGAAGGTGATGCGCTGCTGGCGGACCATCCACGGCAGTTGGTCGGTGAGACCGAGACGCAGCGCGTGATCACCGCCATCGAGCAAGCCGGCATCGAGCAGCGACGACACCTCGCTCGCGGCGACGGGTCCGTAGGCGACACGACCCTGGGTCGTTTGGACCTCGATCATCGGTTCGAGCCACAACATGCCGCGGGATCCATTGCGCACCAGGCGCACACCGGGATGCGCCACCAGGGCTGCGGCGACCTCGTCGGCGCCGGCAGCGCGGGCAGCGGTGTCGCATGGAACAAACACGACCGTGCCCTCACCATTCGAATCGATCGTCAACGGAGCCGCGGCGGCGCTGGCCGCCCCGTTGACGATCGTCGTGATCGCTGCCTCATCGACCCTGCCGAAGACGCGGCCATCGACCGCAACTGACGGGCCGAGCGCGCAGTTGCCGAGACAGAAAACCTCGTCGACCTCGACGTCGGCGTCGGCCGACAATTCGACGGCCTTGGCGAGCAGGCCATTGCCTCCGCGGGCCTGACAAGCTTCAGCCCTACACACCTGCACGAGCGGGCCTTTCGGAGCAACCGAGCGGAAGTCCTTGTAGAAACTGATGACACCATGTACCTCGGCGACGGAAAGGTTGAACACGTCGGCGAGCACCGGGATCGCTTCGTGATCGATGTAGCCGAAGTCGTGCTGCAGCGCGTGCAGCGCCGGGAGCAGACCTCCGGGCCATTGACCGAACGGACGCACGACGGCAACGAGGTCGGCCGGGGTGAAAGTCGCGTCCACGACAGCGATCGTACGGCAAAAACGGCACGATCGAACCGCGAATGCGCCGCGGGCGACCGCTCCCGCCTCAGCCGTGTTGCAGGTACTTCAGCACGGCGAGCACCCGACGGTGCTCGGTATCCGACGTCGCCAGCCCAAGTTTGGAAAAGATCGACGAGATGTGCTTCTCGACGGCTCCGTCTGACACGACCATATGGCGGGCGATGCCGACATTCGAGCGGCCTTCCGCCATCAGCCCCAACACCTCGCGTTCGCGTGGCGTGAGGTCGTCGAACGGACCCGTCGCCGACGGGCAAGCAGTTGGGCGACGACCTCTGGGTCCAGCACGGTGCCGCCGGCGGCGACTCGCTGGAAGGCATCGACGAAGTCGCCGACGTCGGCGACCCGCTCCTTCAACAGGTAGCCGATGCCCTGGCTGTCGCTGGCAAGTAGCTCGGTTGCATAACGCTCCTCGACGTACTGCGACAACACAAGGATCGGCCGACTGGGCTGTCGACGTGGTCGATGCGCGGCAAGGCACGGATCTCATCGATGACGGCAGCGGTGGACGCGAGATCGTCGGTCTTGAAGACGACGGCGGTTCTGAGACCCGAGACCGACGGCATGTGCGCCTCGGCGAGGTCGTAGGCGCGTTGCGAATCGGTGCCGTCGAGGCGGTCGTTTGATGTCGGCGCTCGATGTGACCATTCCACCGAGGATGATGATGCCGACGAGCGCGGCGATCCAGACGGCAATAGTGCGATAGCGGTGACGCACGGAGGCGGAAGCAAGTCGTTCGATCATGCTTCTCACTGTGAGGCCCGAGCGACGGAGACGGAATCCGGCAGCCTGGCATCTGCACCCGGGGGTTATCCCCACCTACGATGGGCCTGGTGACCGGCACACTCGTCATCCTCCGCCACGGCGAAAGCACGTGGAACCAGCTCAACCTGTTCACCGGATGGCACGACGTTCCATTGAACGAGAAGGGGTTGGCCGAGGGCTCGGCTGCCGGCCGAACGATGGCCGACGCCGGCCTGCGTTTCGATGTTGCGCACACCTCGGTGCTCGCCCGGGCCGTGGTGACGTGCCACCTGGCGCTCGAGGTGATGGGACAGGTGTGGCTTCCCGTCCAACGCCATTGGCGGCTCAACGAACGCCACTACGGCGCACTGCAGGGACTCGACAAGAAAGAGACCACCGAGCGTCACGGTGCCGAACAGACCAAGTTGTGGCGGCGCAGCTACGACGTGCCACCGCCACCCGTCGACACCGATAGCCCCGAGCATCCGCTCAACGATCCCCGTTATCGCTTGTTGCCACCCGATGTGCTGCCGGCAAGCGAATGCTTGAAAGATGTCGTCGCTCGCGTGCTGCCCTATTGGCACGATGTCGTTGCGCCGCAGCTGCTCGGCGGGCAAACCGTGTTGATCACCGCCCATGGCAACTCGCTGCGCGCTCTGGTGATGCATCTCGAAGGCGTGTCGGCCGACGACATCGCCGAGCTCAACATTCCCACGGGCGCGCCACGGCAGTACGACTTCGACTCAGGGTTGCACGTGACCGCTGCCGATTACCTCGGCGACGCCACATTGATCGCCGCTGCGGCTGCAAAAGTTGCGGCCCAGGCCGGCGGCTGAGGCAGCACAGTACGAGGCACGCACGCTGGATGTCTATGCTCTGCGCATATGGCAAGCAAAAAGGCGTACCTCGACCATCTTCGTAAGGTTTCGTTGTTCTCGGCGTGTTCGCAGAAGGACCTCGAAAAGATCGCCAAGGCAGGTGACGAAGTCATCATGCCTGCCGGCTCTCTGATCGTCGACCAGGGCCAGACCGGCCGCGAAGCGTTCGTCGTGCTCGAAGGCTCGGTCATGGTCAAGCGCAATGGCAAGAAGGTCGCATCCCTCGGCCCGGGCACCGTTGTCGGCGAACTCTCGCTGCTCGACCACGGCCCGCGCACCGCGACAGTGATCTGCGAATCGGATTGCACGCTGCTGCTGCTCAGCCAGCGCCACTTCATGGCAGTGCTCGACGACGTGCCGTCAATGGCCCACAAGTTGTTGGCCTCGCTCGCGGGCCGCATCCGCGACCTCGACCGCCAGTACTACGGCTGATCGCAGAACTCCCTTGGGCGAAGTGCGTAGTTTCGATGAAGGGTGTGTGCATCGAAACTACGCACTTCCCCTTGGATTGACAGCCGTACTGTCAGTCGACGAGTGAGTAGTGATGCTCCAGCTCGCGGCGCAGCATCGGCGTCACGACGTGATTGCGATGCACCTTGGGGGCGCGCATCACGTCGGTCTTGTCATACGGCACGACGACGGCGCCGCCGGTGTCGAGGTAGACAGGAGGCGACAGGGGGATGTAATGCCTGGCGCGGAGAGCGCCTGCGGAGACCACGCCCCACGTGGGCTCTTCTGTAATTTCGTCGTACACCACGTCAGTGATGGTTCCGACCTCGGTACCGTGCCGATCGATCACCGGGTGACCGCTGTATTGCTGCAGTTCGTCGTTCATCGTGCCTCCTTGGGGTTATCCCGCCCGCAGATTGAATGGTCCGACCGCGCTATCGCCAACGAGTCTACCCGAGGGTGACCATTCCCAAACGACGGCAGTGTCCAACTAGGGTCTGACCTGCCATGAGTACACACTCTGACCCTGCACCGCCCGCCGCAGACACTCGCCGCAAGCGGATCAAACCCCATCAGCTCGTCATTGCGATCGGCTGTTTCATGGGGGTGTTCACGCTGGTGTCGGGCATCTTGCCGCAGATCACCAAATGGCACAACGACAAGTCGCCGTCGCGCGAGGTGTTCGAGGGCATTCCCGGTGCATTGCAGGTGGCGTTCTACACGGTGATCCCCGTGCTGCTGGTCTGGGGTGCGATCGTGTTTGCGGATCGAGTGCGCAACTGGGAACGAGGTGCTCCCGATCGTCGACGGACCACGACCAAGAACGTGAAGCGTCGCCTCGCCGACTTCCGTGCGGGCGTGTACATGCGCACGCTGTTGCGCGACTCGGCGGCCGGCTTGATGCACTCGATGATCTACTTTGGCTTCCTCGCCCTGCTCGGCGTGACCACCGTGCTCGAGGTCGATCATCAGATGCCGGAGGGCGCCAAGTTCCTGCATGGCAGGACGTACTTGGCGTACTCGATGTTCGCTGACTTCGCCGGCCTGGTGTTCATGGGGGGCATCGTCTGGGCGATCCTTCGGCGGTACGTGCAACGCCCTTATCGCATCCGCATCAAGACCAAGCCCGAGCACGCGGCAATCCTCGGCACGTTCTTCTTGATCGGCGTGTCAGGGTTCTTCGCCGAGGCTTTTCGCATCGCCGAGATCGACCAACCGAGTTACGAGAAGTGGAGCTTCATCGGCTACCCGTTGAGCCAGTTCTTCGACGGAATGGGACCCGACACCCTCACGCTCTGGCATCAGATCATGTGGTCGCTGCACGTGGTGGGGTTCGTGATGTTCCTGGCGCTGCTGCCCATCACCATGCTGCGGCACATGTTCACCTCGCCGCTCAACATGTACCTGCGCGACCGCGATCGTCCGAAAGGTGCGATGAAGGCGATGCCAAATCTCGCCGAGACGTCGCTCGAAACGTTCGGTGCATCGGTCGTCGAGGACTTCACCTGGAAGCAGTTGCTCGATACCGACGCCTGCACGATGTGCGGTCGCTGTACCAGCGTGTGCCCGGCGCATGCCACCGGCAAGCCGCTCGATCCGCGTGAGATCGTGTTGAAGACCGGCGAGGTCATGGCCGCCAGCGCGGCACACGGTCATGTCAGCCCACCATTGGGCACCGATGCCGAGATCACCATTTCCTCGAATTCGCTGTTCGAGCGGATCACCGCCGAAGAGATCTGGAGTTGTACGAGTTGCCGGGCATGCGACGAGGTGTGCCCGGTCAACATCGAGATTCTCGACAAGATCCTCGACATGCGTCGCTATCTGTCGCTGATGGAGAGCAACTTCCCTGCCGAACTCGGCAACGCCTACCGAGCCATGGAGAATCAGGGCAACCCGTGGGGCATGAACCAGGGTGAGCGTGGCGACTGGGCAAAGAACCTCCACGGCGTCACCGTCGTCGATCCCGGTCAGCCGATCACGGCCGAGTACCTCTACTGGGTCGGTTGCGCCGGGTCGTTCGATGACAAGAACAAAAAGGTCACCCAGGCGATGGCCAAGTTGCTGCGCCGCGCCGGCATCGACGTGGCCATCCTCGGGCCCAGTGAGATGTGCACCGGCGACTCGGCTCGCCGCAGCGGCAACGAGTACCTGTTCCAGATGCTGGCCATGCCCAACGTCGAGATGCTCAACGGCATGGGTGTGCGCAAGATCATCGCCCAATGCCCGCATTGCTTCAACACGTTGAAGAACGAGTATCCACAGCTGGGTGGTCACTACGAGGTGATCCACCACACCCAGCTGCTCGAGTCGCTGATCGAGTCCGGCAAGCTCGACGTGTCGCAGGCCACGCTGGAGGAGCGGATCACCTATCACGACTCGTGCTATCTCGGTCGCCACAACGACGTCTACCTGGCACCGCGTAAGGTCGTCGGTTCGATCAAAGGCATCGAGGTCGTCGAGATGCCGCGCAACGGAACCACCGGCATGTGCTGCGGCGCCGGCGGCGCACGGATGTGGATGGAGGAGTCGATCGGCACCAAGGTCAACGACGAGCGTGCTCGCGAGGCGATCTCGACGGGAGCGTCGCGCGTCGCCACCGCCTGCCCGTTCTGCTACATCATGCTCGATGACGGGGTGAAGGCTGCGGGTGTCGAGGAGACCGAGGTGAAGGTCGCCGATATCGCCATCCACCTGCTCGACGCCATCGAAGCCGGCGAACGCAATCTCGCCAACCAGAGCACCCCGCTCAGCACGCTCGGCTAGCTACGGGGCTCCGACCGCTTCGATGTCGATGGTCTCGCCAGTGCGCATCGACCTCTGCACGGCGTGACCGATCAGGGTGGCTCGAGCGCTGGCAATCGCACCCGGCCCGGCAGGGCCGGTGCCGCGAATTGCCGCGGCGAACGCGACAGCTTGGTTGGCAACCCCTGCCCCGGTGACGTCCTCGACGCTGACATCGTCGAGGTCGATCATTCCATCGGCGGTGCCCAGGCGAACTCGACCGGCTGGGAGCAGATCGATCAGCAACGCTCCCCTCGAACCGAGGATCTCAGTGCGCACGTCGTCGCCATAACGACAATTGCGCGACAGGTCGACGGTGGCGACTGCACCGCCGTCGAGTTCGAGCACAGCGACGAGATTGTCGACGTCGCCAACTGCACCCAACGACTCGTCGACGATGGGCGCCGCATAGGCGCGTACCCGCACCACGCGCCGACCGGTGAACCATTCCGCCAGGTCGTACTCGTGCACACCGCAATCGATGGCCAGGCCGCCGCTGATCGCTGGGTCGCAGAACGATGCCGGCGGCGGATCAGCATCCCATTGCGAGAGCCGCAGATAGAGCGCGTCTCCGATCCGGCCCTGCTCGAGCGCATCTTTGGCAGCTCGCCACGGCGGTGCGTAGCGACGCCAGAAGCCGAGCTGCAGCACGCGGTCAGCACGGGTGGCCGCCAGCTCGAGCTCGAGCGACTCTGCTGGGTCGAGTGACAGCGGCTTCTCGCACAGCACGTGCAGACCGGCGGCGAGTGCGGCGCTCACCTGACCGGGATGCAGTGGCGTTGGTGTGGCCAGCAGGCACGCCTCGACATCGACGAGCTCGAACGCATCGGCGGGCTCGGCCAGTAGGCGGGCAGTCGGGAACAACAACGATGCGGCAGCGCGAGCATCGGCACTGGGGTCGGCCACCGCTACCACATCGATGTCTTCCAGCGTGGCGAGGGCGCGTGCGTGCACGGAGCCCATCCGGCCGAGACCGACGAGGGCGAGTTGAACCGGATCGGTCATGGGTGCGAACCCTATGTGGCCACGATCTTCGACCGACGTATCAGAGCAGCGAAGTTCACTTGTCCTTGGTCGATGGGTGGACGCGCGGCATGCTTGCTGACCACGGCGGTCGTGGCTGCCGGGCTCGTCGTCACGTCACCGCTCGTTGCCCACGCCGAGACCAGCACCGAATGCGCGGCCGGCACGGACACTGCCAGTATCAATCGTCTCATCAGCAACCAACTGGCCGACCTCGTCGGGTCGGTGTTCGGTCGGGTGGCGATGGATGTCGGGCCGCTCGGTATCCGGCCGTCAAACGCCCCGTGGCCACAACCGCCGTCCCACCGTCCGTGAAGGCGTTGATGGTGTCGATGATCGCGGTCGCCCCGCGAGGCTCTCTGGTTGGGGCCAGATCGGGCCGTGCCTCGAGCCCGCCTACGTCACTCCGTACCAGTCGTCGGCGCTCAACTTCGTCGCCGCCGATGTGGTGGCCAACCAGGCAATCACTCCAACCCGAACCGTCAGCGGCGCCGACATCTGCGCCTTCGCCACGTCCCCTGCGTTCCACGTCGTCGACCTCACCGGCTGGTTCGTCTAGCTCGCGCCCGCCCGCCGCCCGCCCGCCCGCGCTGCCAGACCCCGTGGGCGCGTTTCCGGAACTGCGCCGTCCTATTCCGCGCCCAACGAGGCCCGGTGGGCGCGGTATCATCCCTGGTAGAGCCACATTCGCGCCCAACGAGGCTGGTGGGTCAGCGGCCGAAGTTCTCGAAGTACCGGCTCGGAGTCGGGCCGCGCTGGCCCTGGTACTTCGAGCCCCGGGCCCCGCTGCCATAGGGCTCGTCGGCCGGGGTCGTCATCTGCATGAAGCTGACCTGGCCGATCTTCATCCCCGGATACAGGGTGATGGGGAGCGTGGCGATGTTGGTGAGTTCCAGGGTGATGTGGCCATCGAAGCCGGCATCGATGAACCCCGCAGTCGAGTGGATGATCAGCCCGAGCCGGCCCAGACTCGACTTGCCCTCGATTCGACCGACCAGATCGTCGGGGACGCCGATGCGCTCGAGCGTGCTGCCGAGCACGAACTCGCCGGGATGCAACATGAACACACCATCGGGCTCGATCTCGACCGGCTCGGTCAGCGTCGCCATGTCGTGCTTCACGTCGATGACCCTCGCGGTGTAGTTGCGGAACACCCGAAACAGGTTGCTGATGCGCACGTCGATCGACGATGGCTGCACGAACGAGTCGTCGAACGGCTCGATGATGATGCGCCCTTCGGCGATCTGTTCCCGCAGTGTCCGGTCGGAAAGAATCACGTGCCGACGCTAACCTCTGTGCCACCTTCGCGGGTGTAGTTCAGAGGCAGAACATCAGCTTCCCAAGCTGAGAACGCGGGTTCGATTCCCGTCACCCGCTCCATTGAAAGACCAGCTCAGAGTGGATGCACCCTCCGAGCGAGCCTCCCGAAATCGGTCGTCGTGCCACTTCGTGCCACTTCCGTGCCATAACGGAATTACAGTGTCACCGTGGGTCGCAG
>JANPBZ010000133.1:0-4227 GCA_031430695.1 Ilumatobacteraceae bacterium | reverse complement strand
GACGACAAAGACCCTTGTCGTCGAACTGGCGGCAATCCCGGATCCCGATCTGGTGTCGCTGCCTCCACTCCACGAGGGCGACATCGGTCTCGGCAATCCGTTCCAGGTGACGTGCGAGTCCATCGAGGCGCTGCACGTGCTCTCGGATGACAAGTTGTTGTTCGGCTGCGACAACAACTTCCCCAACCGGGGGCGCAACCCAACATTGGCAGACGACAACGAGTTCATCGTGGTCGAGGCACCCGGCCTCGAACGTCGTCACAGTCACGACGACGGATGACTGATGCCTGCTGACGATGATGTCGCCGGTGTTGGATTCGTGCCGGCGCTCACATTGCCAACCGATGGGGCGGACTCACGACGGGTCCGCCTCATCGGCATGGCGTGTGCCGGTGGGATCTGCCTGATGTATCTGCTGGTCAACCCGCCGTCGCAGGACTTCGCCAGTGGTCACTTCCGGGCACAACTGGCGAGTCGCGGTGTGTACCTGTGGAACAACCTGTGGTTCGGCGGTCATCCGCTGCCGGGCTTTGGCGTGGTGTCGCCAGTGCTCGGAGGACTGTTCGGCGTCGTCCCGGTGTCAATGGTCTCGGTCCTGGTAGCGACATGGTGCTTCGCCCTGCTGATCGAACGTTGGCGCAGCACCAAGCCCGGGCTTCCTGATCCGGTCGTTGGGGTGGTGCTGTTCGCATGCGGGTGTGGTGTGAACCTCTGGGGTGGCCGACTGACGTTCTTGCCTGCCGTGATGTTCGGTGCGTTGGCGCTGCTCCTACTGCAGCGTCAACGCCCGTGGCTCCTCGCCGGCTGCGCCGCGCTGTGCGGGTTGTCGTCACCGTTGGGAGCGCTGTCGTTGGTCGTGATCCTGGCCGCAGCATGGTTCGCTCGCTCGGCGCCGCAGCGGTTGCTCGTGATCGCGGTCCTTGCAGCCGTCGTTCCGATCGGCACGCTCATCGTCTTGTTTCCCGAGGGTGGCTGGTTCCCGTTCACCGCTGGCAGCCTTGTTCTGCTGACGGCAGCGGTGCTCGGAGCGGGTTGGTGTGGCCGAGCCGTCCCCCTCGTTCGTTGGATGGTGATCGTGTACGGCGCTGTTGTCCTCGGGTCGTTCGTGGTGCAGTCGCCGCTCGGCGGAAACGTGGTGCGGTTGGGCTGGCTCGTCGCCGGTCCGGCCGCCACGCTCACGCTCGGACGGCATCGTCGCACGATGGTTCCGGCGATCGTCGCTGTCAGCCTGATCTGGAACGGGGCGTACATCTCGATGGCGTTCATGCCGGCAGACCGCACGGCGAGCGCGAGCTACTACGACTCGCTGGTGTCATATCTCGACACGCTCCCGCAACCACTGCGAGTCGAGGTGGTGCCGACCCAGACATTCGCGCAGGCCGATTCGTTGGCGCTGCGGATCGATGGGATTGCGCGTGGTTGGAACACTCAGCTCGATCGTGCCCTGAATCCTGAGTTCTACACGGGGCGGCTCGATGCCGACACCTATCACGGTTGGTTGCTCGAGCACGCGGTCTCGATCGTGGCCCTACCACTGGGACGGCTCAGAGACATGTCCCTCGACGAAGCTGCCGTCATCCAGAGCAGGCCGACCTACTTGCGCGAGGTCTGGAAGAACGACGACTGGCAGGTCTACGCGGTTGCCGACGCATCGCCACTCGTCGAAAACGGCGCCACCGTCGTCGACGTGCAACCGGACGAGCTCACCATCGATGCGACGCGCGCCGGATGGTCGACGTTGAAGTTCAGGTTCACCGATCTGTACAGCGTGTCGGCAGGGGCCGCGTGCATAGCGCCCACCGATGAGGGCTGGATCCGGATCTTCGTCGAGCAGCCCGGCCGCATCCGCCTGACGATCGCGCTGTCGATCGACGCGGTGGTCCCCGGCGGGACGGCATCGTGTTCGCGTTGACCATCAACGGGGGATGATGGTGCCCATGTTCATGATGCCGTTCGGGTCGAAGGCGCTCTTGAGCGTCTCGAGCATCGGGTACGACGACCCGTACTCTTGCGTCACCCACGGGGCTCGGGCTTTGCCGATGCCGTGGTGGTGGACGATCGAGCCGCCATACCGAAGTGTCTCCTCGCAGATGATCGAGATGATGGGCAGGTAGTACTTCGCGGTCTCGTCCTCCGGGGCGCAGTCGATGAGGTCATAGAAGTAGTTGAAGTACATGTTGGTGCCGTTGATGTAGCTGTGCGACGAGTGCCCGCCAAGCAGCGTGATGCCGGGGATCTCGCGTCGGATCCGTCCGAGCGCGCTCACGTAGATGTCGTTGATCGAACTCCAGTCGGCGGAGATCTCGGTGGTGCGGTTCACGTTGCGCGTGGTGCGGATGCGCTCGTCTTCGCGGCTGATCTTGTCGACGCCCCACACGAGGTCGTCGAACCACTCGGCGATCAGTTGACTGTCGACCGGGGAGCACTCCGGGTGGCGGGCGACGATCTCGGCGATGCCCGCGGCCGTTGCCTTGGCGATGCCGGCCGCCCCCTCGGCCATGAACAGCAGCACGCAGTCGTCGGGTGCTGCAAAGTCGGAGAAGTGCAGTTGGCCGTCCTCCTGGTCGTACAGCCGGGCGACGGACGGCTTGTAGCCTGCCACCATCACCTCACGTAATACTTCGAAGCCGGTCTTCATCTCCTTCAGGGTCCAGCCGAGAAAGGTGTTGTTCTCCGGCATGTAGGGGAACAGCTTCACTGTCACCTCCGTGATGAAGCACAGGGCTCCTTCATTGCCGATGACGATGTGGCGGATGTCGGGACCCGCGGCGCGGCGCGGCACGTTCTTGATTCGACACACCTGGCCACCCGGGAAGACCACTTCGACACCGACCACCATGTCTTCGATACCGCCGTACAGTGTGGAGAACTGGCCGATGCTGCGAGTGGCGACGAGGCCGCCCATCTGGGCCACCGGCTTCGACTGTGGTGAATGGCCGGTCGTCAGACCCAGCTCGCGAGCGCGGTCTTCGAGCACCTGGAGCGGAACGCCACATTGCGCTGTGGCCTGCATGTTGTAGGCGTCGATCTTGATGATCTCGTTCATGTGCGAGCCGTCGAGCACGATCGAATTCTCGACGGGAGTCTCGAGACCTCCCTCGGTGGCGGTACCCCCCGTGCGGGCCACCACGTTCACACCATGTCCGTCGGCGAATGCGAGCACGGCAGCGACGTCCCGCGTGCTGTGCACCACCGCCACAGCGGCAGGCAGCGGCATCGTGAACACGTCGAAGATGTTCTGCAGCTTGCGGAAGTTGTCGATGCTGCGCTGCTGCAGGAGAGGCGTATCGGTGAAGACAGAGTCGCTTCCCAGGATCTGCTGCAAGTGTTCGACGATGGCGTCACGCGTGAGGGGCATGGTGGCGGGCCTTTTCTAGAGCAGTCGTTCAGTGGAAGATGGGATAGGAACGCTCGAAGAGCGCATCGGTGTGGCTGCGGATGTCGTGATACACGGTTTGGCTCATGCGCCGGTAGACCGCGCCGTTGGCTGCATCCGGAGCGAACGACTCGCGTGGCTTCGCCATCCGGGCTGCCGCCGTTTCGATATCGGGGTGCAGGCCGGCGGCGACGGCGGCGCACATGGCGGCACCGAGGCCGGCGCCGCCGTCGACGCTGCGCGACGCCGGAATGCCGAACACGTCGGCGAAGATGCCCATGAACAGGGGGCTGTTGGAACCCCCGCCCGACAGAACGATCTCCTCGAGCGTGATACCGAGCTCGTCGCACATCGCATCTACGTGGTACTTCATGGTCAACGCGATCGATTCGAGAATCGACCGGTAGACGTGACCTCGGGAGTGGCGAGCGTCGAAGCCGAGCATCATGCCTTTGCGAAAGGGCTTGTCAGTCGGTGCCAGCCAGTCGAGCACCGTCATCAATCCGTCGCTGCCCGCCGTGACCTGTGCTGCTTCGCGCTCGATGTAGTCCTCCCGTGACAGCCCCAACGATGTGGCGCGTTCGGCGACCTCCTCACCAAGGAGATCCAAGAACCAGGTGAGCGTCCACATCCCACGGCGCACCCCACTGCTCTCGTAGAGATAGCGGTGCGGTATGCAGGCGAAGTTCGTCCAGAAGTGTTGCGGAGACTTGTGGTTCTCGCGCCCGTGGACCATCGCTGCGATGTACGTGCCGAGAGACACCTGGGCCGTCGTCTCGCCCAGCGAACCCGAACCGAGCATCTCCACTGCTTTGTCGTTGGCCGTGGCGACCACCGGTACGCCGGCCGGG
>JANPBZ010000132.1:0-1687 GCA_031430695.1 Ilumatobacteraceae bacterium | reverse complement strand
ATCCACCTGAGCGCGCAGGTGGTGGGTGTCGGCAGGCGGCCTGCCGGTGCCACACAGGACGTGTTGTTCGTGGCGACAGCGAACGATGGCGAGGTGGTGTGGCGCACCGTGTTCACCTCGCTGTTCCTCGGTGTCGATCTGATCGGCGAACCGGTCTCGATCGAGACCGGTTCGACGCCGCCGCTTGCCAAGGCACCCACCGTCACTCCGCTCGCAACTCGTCGCTCGTTCGTCCGCCCCATCGATGCGCATGTGTACTCGGCATGCGCTCGCATCTGGAACCCGATCCACACCGACGTCACTGCGGCCCACCGATCAGGACTCCCAGCACCGATCCTGCACGGAACGGCGACGCTGGCCAGGGCAGTGTCGATCGTCGCCGAACTGGCGAACGTGCAGCTGGGCGACATCCGCCGCGTGGCGGGGCGGTTCGCGGCGATGGTCGATCTCGGCACGGAGATCGAGGTTCGTCTGCTGGCTGTCAACGGGGGTCACGGCAGGTTCGAGGTGTGCAACCACTTGGGCCGCCGAGCGATCGCCGACGGCTCGGTCGTCAGCCGGTCCGCAATCTCGTAGCTGCGCAGCGTGGACGCCCGAATCTGGTGACGCTGCCCTTCGAGCCAGCCTGCGAGATAGTCGCGCAAACGTGCAGTCTCGCTAGCGCGATGCAGTGTCGCCGATTGCGGTAGCTGGGCGATAGCAGATCTCCGCTTGGAGGGCAGCACCCGGAATGACGCGCGTCCCTGCGCTGCAAGGGCCGCTAGTCCATGGAGTCAGCCCTGTTCGTTCTGGTCGGAGTCGTTGTCCTCCGTGTCAGCCTTCGAGTCGACGACTTGGAAGTCCTTGTCGAGTTGCACGTCGAGTTCTGTTCCGTTGTCGAGCGTGACCTCGACTTCGTAGTAGCTCTCCTCGTCTCCGACTTCGGTGCCGGTCACTCGCCCTTGGCCGGTAGACGTGAGAGCTGCGGCGCTCGCTCGCTGGAGGTCGGTGCCGGTGATCGGTGTGTCCGTGTCGTCGTTCGTGCCGGCGCTGACCGCTGCGACTCCTGCGGTGGCGAGTCCTGCGACGGTCACGGCTGCTGCGATGACGATTCGTGTTCTGTGTTTCATCGGACATCTCCTCGTGGGTGGTGACTGAAGGGTACGAAATGTGACCTGACGCCACGCTGAAAGACCGCCGGTAGACGTTAGGGGACGAGTGGTAGTTCGACGACGAAGCGGGTTTCGGTACCGTCGTCCAGACCAACAGTGCCGTGGTGGCGTTCGATGATGTCGCGAACGATGGCGAGTCCGAGCCCCGTGCCGCCGGTGTCGCGTGCTCTGGCGTCGTCGAGGCGGGTGAAGCGCTCGAAGATGACTGCACGATCGCCGGCTGAGATTCCGTTGCCGTCGTCGCTGACGGTGAGCAGGACACGACCTCCGGCCTCGTCGAGGCCCACAGCGACCGTCGATACGGCGTGTCGTTCGGCGTTATCAAACAGATTGCGGACCGCTCGTGCGAGTTGGTGTGGGTTGCCGAAGGTTTGTGCGGCCGTGACGCCCTGCAGGTCGACCGTGACTCGTCCTCGCTCACGGAGGCGGCGCGCCTCGCGCAACACGATGTCATCGAGGTCGACCGCCTCGAACGCGGCGGTGGCGACGTTCTCGTCGTCACCGCGCGCAAGGTGAAGGAGATCTTCGACGAGGCG
>JANPBZ010000131.1:0-6238 GCA_031430695.1 Ilumatobacteraceae bacterium | reverse complement strand
GCCGATGAACACGAAGCCGATCTGGATGAGGATCGGGAACGACACCAGCAGCACGGCCGAGATCCAGCTGCCGCCGGCCACCAATACGAGCCATGAGCAGAAGAACACCGCGGCGAACGCGCCCAGCACCACTGCTGCCACTGCGAACAGCGGGAACCGCCGGACAGCCTGCGCCATCGCGGCCGACATCGGAATGCCGACAGCCGCAATCGCCACGTAGGTCGCCGGGAGCCACGACGACCCATAGGCATCGAGGAAGATTGCATTGGCCGGCACCAGCAGCAACGCCGATGTCATTCCGAACGCAACTGCCTGGGCGATTAGCAGGAGCACGACGCCGCGTATGGTTTGCTCGTGCGTTTTGTCGCTGGCCGGCAAGCTACCCACCCTCATGAGGCGCGGTATGCGCTGCCGCGGCCCGCAATTTTGCCACGAGCGAGGCGATCACCCCGTTCGCCAGCTCCGGCCAGTCGAGGAGGAGCTCGTCGAGCACCGGCTTGCGGACCGTGAGAAGAAGCGTCGCGTCGAGCGCTGTAACAGTGGCCGACCTGGGTTCGGGCACAAGCACGGCCAGCTCGCCGACGATTGACCCCGGCCCCAGCTCGACGAGCGTCGTATCATCGCGGTGGACTCGCACTCGCCCCTCGACGACCACGAAGAGGTGGTCTTCAACGGCGCCCTCCTCGATAATTGTCGACCCGGCGTCGACGCGCACTTCTTCGCTCATCGCGGCGACCGCGACGAGCAACCGACCGGGGATACCAGCGAACAGGTCGACACGGTGGAGAGTCGCGACTCGGGTGACGACTGGCAGAGGCTCTGTCACGGCCGCTCCCCGCGGAGCACGCCGGCGATCTCGTGCGGCTCGTACGGGCGGAACCACTCCCGCGCATAGAGCTCGCCCGGGATCAGCACCACCTCGATCGCCTGCTCGGCGACGATGTCGCTGTTGCGTCCCGCCCGCCGGATGACACCGGTGACACCGACCGGCATCCACGCGCCCACAGGCTGTGTCGCGTAGCCGCCGAGCGGGCGCACGACGAGGCCGGTCCCGGTTGCCGCGTACACGAAGGCGGACGGCGACCCGGCTACGGCCAACACCTCGCCAGCCCCCAACTGGGCGACGCGCACGTCCTCGAAGGCGGCGACCGCGTCGACCGCGTCGACTCGTAAACCGTGCGCGCCGAGCCCCTCGATGATCTCGACGGCTCGAGCCGAGCCCGGCGCCACGCGAGGAGCTCGGTGGTAGCGCTCGCGTTCGATTGGGTCGGCGCCTTCGACATCGGCCACGACGACGACCCGACCATCGAGCTCTGGATGCATCGATAACAGGTAGGCCGCAACCTCGTCGGCGAACGCCGGGCGGTCGGCCGGACGCTCGAGCTCCACGAGCATCTCCCCCGCCCGACGAGTGGGGCGCGGAAGGCCGGTGGCGTGCCGGGCCGCGGCGAATGTGGGCAGCACATCGGCCTGGATGTCGGCGACCACCACGGCGGTGGCCCGCTCTGCCCGCTCGCAGGCTTCGGCGCCGGTGAAGGCGCCCCGGTGGAATGCGAAGCGCAGGTTCCCGTTCTCAGTGACCACGGCGACACGGACGTTGGCCTCGCCGGCGCTCTTCTCGTCGTCGGACCGCATCAGCACGAGTGCGGTGTTGGCCGCATTGCGCAGCGCATACACCGCGCTTCCGGTCGCGGCAGCGATGAACATCTCGTAGCCGGCGGCCGTGCGCAGCGACGTGCCGCGCTGGCGGAGGGCGTCGGCCGCTCGAAGCACGCGCACGGCGTCGATCACGTCGTCGACGAGCAGCTCGTGCGCCGTCGCTCCCGACACCAACCACCCGTACGCCTCAGTCATCGGGTCGTCGTAGTGGTCGACATTGACTGACAACTCGATTGGCCCCTCGCCGGCATCGGGAGTTCGCCCGGATCTCTTGTGCGCCTCGAGGTCGGTGAACACCGAGCGCATCATCAGCCGCCGGAGCGCCGCGGGGTCGTCGAGTACGGCGGCCGGAACGGTCGATTTGCTGTGCGCAGCGGTCAGCGACATGACCTCGCGCAACACCACGTCGAGGGGCGCTGAGAACGGCGCCTCCGCATCGACCTTCCGCAGACGTTCGATCACCGGCCCCGAGCCGTGGACGAGCAGATCGATCACCTCGCCCATCTCCTTGCTGAATGCCAGCTGAGCGCCGAAGAGCGCATGCACCCGTCGACCTTCGGGTGTCTGGTCGAACATGCCGGTGTCGTGCAGGTATGTAATAAGTAGCCCGTACGCGATCAGGAAGGTTTGGCGGTCTGATGGCCTCGCCGGCAGGAGCGAGCTGTTCGCAGTGACCGCCAACTCGATGAACGAAGCGGCGATGTCGCGCACGTGGACCACGCCGTGATCGGCGAACATCGAAGGGTGCGCGGTGGGATTCGAGAGGAAGCGCTCGTCGTAGCGCAGGACCTCGATTCGGGCGCTCGCCTCGACCGGCTCCCAGAAGCGATGCTCGATCAGCTGCCGCACCGAGGCATCGAGCAACCCGTCGAGGATCGCCAGATCCGGCGGAGGTCGCATCGGCTCAATGTAGACGCACTTCGCCCGGTGACCCGCACGGGCGCGCGAGGCTCAGCGAGGTTGAAGCGACCACCGGGTTCGGCGTGATCTGACCCCCATCACCCAAAGCGGCAGTTCGGGCGCGTGTTCGGCGACCTCGCCGCCCGCGTCGCGGCCGCCGTCACCGCACTGCTCCAAGCCGGCAGACGGGCCCGATCCCTCGCGCTCAACATCCCGGCAGGGCACACGCTCGACCATACGGACATCACCGGGACCAACCAAGCCATCATCCACTTCGAACGAGCACACGACGCGAGCAGCACCGAAGAGCGCAAAGCACACGCGCATTACTACCGCCGTCGGCGACGCCCCAGCCGCGCAAAGCGTTAGTAACTGGCCAACAACCAGCCCACCACGCCTGTTGCGCTCACCAATGGAATCCGCCTTCGAGCAACCCCGACCAGGACCTCACCGACGCTACGCACGAGGCGACGCGTCAGCGCTCAGTCTCAAGTAGGCGCATCTGGGCGCGTCTCGTAGAACCGGGCTTCAACGCCGCGGCGACGGCCTTGCGGTCGGTGTAGTTCACGCATCGCGGGTTCGTGACGCGCTCGTCCAGGGTTCCTAAACACAATGAGAGTGGCGGTCGCTGGATTGGTGCTGGCGACAGTGCTCGGCACGCCCATCGGGATCGGCCGACTGTCGCGCAACGCGGTGCTCCGTTCGTTGTGCACCACGTACGTCGAGATCGTTCGCAACATTCCGTTACTCGTTCTCTGCGCTTCGGCGGAGCGTTTCGCCCTTTCGAGAGTTCAGCGATTGCGTCAGCGACGCAGTGGTATGGTCGCCTCCGTCGTCGTCGAAGGAAGTGGTGCCGTGACTTTCGCTAGTGGTGGCTATCCCGTCCAGAAACCCATGCCAGGCGGGGGACCGACACGCGCCCACAGCGTGAAGTTGGCGATCAAGTTGCGCATGGAGGTCCTCGCTGGTGTACCACTGTTCGCCGGGCTGTCGAAACGCCAATTACAAGAGATTGCACGTGGCTGCACCAGCCGTCGCTGGCCCTCCGACTGCATCGTGGTTCCCGAAGGTACGAAAGCCGAAGTCTGCTACATCATCGTCGAGGGAACGGTCGATGTCCGTCGACATGGCCGCACCATCGCTCAACTCGGTCCTGGAGAGTTCTTCGGAGAGATCGGGCTCCTCGATCCAGGTCCCCGCTCCGCAACAGTGACGACCACCACCGAAATGACTTCAGTGGAGCTGTCGCGACGGAATTTCCTGGCAGTCGCCGGGGACAAACCCGCGATCTTGCTGCGGATGTTGGAAGCGTTGGCGAAACGCCTGCGGGAGACCACCGCGAAGCTCTCCTACTAGTCGGGTTGTGGGAGTCTGCGGCCCTCGACACCGGAGGATCTGGGCCACTGACCTGAGGATCCCACATCTCATCATTCGGCGGATCGGATGACACGTGACGACGCGGGTTGACGCCTCATCCGGAAGGTCGCGCATCTTCCGCGCTGGTCAGGCTCACCGAGGGTTATGTCGACGGGCCCGCTGCGCCGGTGCTGCGCGCCACCAAGATTCACCGCACCTACGCGTCGCCTGCATCGACCACTTCACGGCCAGCGGCTGCAGTGCCATCGCCGGTGCTCTGGTCATCGCCTGGGAGGATGTGGACTGGGTGGCCGTTTACTCCGCCCATCTCCGCATTGCCCCATTGGCCCACGCGATCGCCACGTCGTCGGACATGCCGTAGGCGCCAGCGACCCGGCCGGTTTCGGCGTACACGACGCCGATCGCGATTGGCGTGCAGCAGGCCTCGCACGACGAGCGCCGAGGCGGCCTACGCGCGACCACCACTCCGATGCTGTCACGCGTGCCACGGACCGATCAGGCAGTTCGGGCGTGTCCTCGTCGAGCGGTGGCACGACCGCGTCGCAGGGTCAGGCGTGCGAGTCGACGAGGACCGTAGGAGGCGGGTCGTCCGACGGTGCGCCGAGGTCGACGCCGGTCACATCGAGGACCCGACCACGGAACCACGTCGTGAACTCGGAGTCGTCAGTGGCGAGGTTGGTGAACGTCTTCTCCACATCGCCTTCGAACCAAACGAGCATGAAGCTCCCCATGGGGGTCTCCTGCAACGCCCAGGTCTCCCGGGTGATGTCGCCGCTCGCGAGCTGCGCCTCGAACTCGGCCCGCCGAGCCCCAATGGCCTCCGCCGCGAACGCTCGAGCGTCCTCCTCCTTGCCGGCCTGGATCGGAAACATCCCGTTGAACACACCCATGTCTGCCTCCTCTGGCGTCGAGCCCGCCCCGAGGACGCAGCATCGCATGGGCACGTTACAGCAGCGTCACTCAACGACCGTCCATCGAGCGAGCCGACTGGGAGCCCGTAGCCGGCGAACAGCGGCTCGACGCCGGAGCGGGCTGGCCGAGGGTCACCTCCACCTTTGGGCCGAGCACCCACGCATAGTGCCCGGACGGGCGCCATCTCGCCACCACCGTCGGCCGCACAGGTCAGCGGCGTCGCTATGCGACCGACCGCGCAGCCCACCGCACCCTACAGTGCCCTCCAACGCCGGCTATGCGGGTAGTCCACCTCCTGGGCAAAGGCTCGGGAGCGATCATTCGTCGTGGAGTAGCGGCAGTCGTCTGACGCGGATGCGTTCGTCGGTGATCACGGCCACCGCGCCGGCGGTCAGGTCACCGGCGAGGTCGTCGAGGTGTTCGAGAATGACCTCGGCCTGTTGTTCTGCGGTTCTGTGGTGGCGGCTTCGGAACAAGATGACCGAGGGTGATTTCTGTCGTGCAAGTGCGAGGAGTGCTCCGAAGTCGGTGTCACCAGAGATGACGATCCGCTGTTCGTCGCGTGCCACGTCGAGGAGTACGTCATCGTCTGCCTGCTCGAGCCCACGTTCGAGGGTGTGGACAGCGTCGTGGCCTGCCCCGCGCAGCAGTTGAGCAAGTCGCGGTGAGCGGTTCTGGTCGACGAGGAACTTCACGCGGTGGGTTGAAGCGGTATCTCGCGATCAGCGACGGCATCGGCAGCGAAGCGCAACGCGGCCGAAACGTCGTCGAGTTCCAACGGCGGAAGTTCGGCGATGATCTCGTCCGGTGTCATGCCGTCAGCCATCATCCCGACAACTGTGGCCACGGGGATGCGCAGCCCGCGGATGCACGGCACGCCACCCATTTGTCGCGGGTTGATGGTGATGCGATCCATCAGGCCATCGTACCGGCGTGCTCGTTGGCGGGCAGCCGGTTTCGTTGGCCGGGGCGATGGTAGACCGGTATACGGTCCAGGCGGACTGGACGGACCAGACGGACGAATAGGCGGACAGAAGACCACGTCAGGGGACTGGACGGACTGTACGGACGGTTCTCTTCACGTTTGCCAAGGTGAGGGTCGCGGGTTCGAATCCCGTCGTCCGCTCCATATAAGGCCTAGTCAGGGGTACTGCGGTCGCCGTCGGTCGGCTGCAGGTTGCCCATCCTGCCCATCGGATTGCCCATCAATTTTGGGGCGGGATTGTGCCCATCAACATTGCCCATCAACTCTGTGCGATTCCGGTTCATGCTTGACAGTGTGACTCCGTTACGTGGGTGACAGTTTCGGGAAGCGACTCCGGTAGCTGGGCGACAGTGACTCCGGTAGCCGCTTGACACTTCGCGCCGCCGATGGTGGTCAGCCTTATCG
>JANPBZ010000130.1:0-61752 GCA_031430695.1 Ilumatobacteraceae bacterium | reverse complement strand
ACGAAATCGGCAGGATGACGCTTGTTCTCGGCGCCGAACACCTCGCGATCACCGCCACCTTCGATCATGTCGGAGAGGTGTTGATTGACGAGCAGGCCGTAGTCCTCGACCGACTCGACGTTGAGGTACACGCCGTCGTCGGTCGTGTACCCGCGGCCGATCTCCACCAGTTCGCCGATCATGGTCACCATCTGCTCGACGTACTCGGTGGCGTGCGGCACGTCGGTGGGCCGCTGCACGCCCAACTTGTCCATCGCCTCGAACCACACCGACTCGCATTTCGTCGTGATGTCCTTCCACGGCCGGTTCTCGTTGTTGGCTCGATTGATGATGGCGTCGTCGATGTCGGTGACGTTGCTGACCAGGTGCACGTGCAGCCCGGTCCATTCGAGATAGCGGCGCAGCACGTCGTAGACCAAGGTCGCCCTGCCGTGGCCGAGGTGTGGAGGCCCATAGACCGTCGGCCCGCACAGGTAGATGCTGACCGTGCCGGGCTCGCGCAATGCAAGCTCGCGTACCTCTCGGGTGGCGGTGTCGTACAGGTGCAGCATGGCCCGCCAGCCTACGTGTCGGCGACCGCGAGCCCCCGGATGAATTCGCCGGTGAGGTCGAATGCGGCGACCGCGCCGATGACGATCGTGGCGGGTGATTCGACAACGGCGTCGGCCAGTTCGGACAGCGCGCACCGCACGACGTGTTGTTGACTCGACGTGGCGTAACGGATCGCAGCAACAGGTGTGTCGGCGGGCAGCCCGCCCTCGATCAGAGCAGCGGCAATCGTGCCGCGCTGGGCAACGCCCATCAACACGACAATCGTTCCGCCGGCTTCGGCCAGTGCGCGCCAGTTGACGGCGGTCTCACCACGCTGGCGGTGGCCAGTGACCACCGTGAACATTGCGCTGATGCCGCGGTGAGTCACGGGGATGCCCGCCGCGGCCGGCGCAGCGATGACCGACGAAACGCCCGGCACGACTTCGAAGTCGAGACCGGCGCCGATCAAGGCGAGCGCTTCCTCGCCACCGCGACCGAAGACGAACGGATCGCCGCCCTTCAGCCGCACGATGTTGCGACCACTTCGCCCCAGTTGAATCAGCAACTCGTTGATCAGTTCCTGCGGTACGGGCGCGCCGGGCCGCTTACCGACATCGATGAGTTCGGCAGCGGGTCGGGCGAGCGCGAGCACTCCGGTGCCGACCAGCGCATCGTGCACGACCACGTCTGCGGCTTGCAGCCTGCGCAACCCGCGAATGGTCAGCAGCTCGGGATCACCTGGGCCGGCGCCGACCAGAGAGATCATGCAGCGACCGTGATCATCATGGCCCCGGCGGTGGTGTTGGTCGCTTCGTCGACCAGGATCAGTCGGCCGCCCTCGCGACTGATCTCGTACGGCGAGGCCACGATCGACTCGCTGAGCGACAGACGGACCATCGCCAGATCGTTGAGCTCGATCTGGTCAGCTTGGACCGGCTCGAGCGTGTGGAGGTCGTGGCGATACTCGACCGCATCGACCACAGCGCGACCGACCCGCGTGCCGTGCTTGAACCAGTACCGCGAGCCCGCGCGCAACGGTTGATCGATCATCCAGCACACGTGACCCGACACCAGCTCTGTCGACAGCGCGACACCGACCGCCAAGACATCGCCACGAGCAACATCGACCTTGTCGGCCAACGACACCGTGATGGCCTGGCCCGCTTCGGCGACAGGAATCTCGCGACCGAAACGCTGGATGCTCGACACAGTGCTGCTGCGACCGCTCGGAAGCACGGTGACGGGGTCGCCGACACGCAAGCCGCCACCTGCCAACCTGCCGGCTAAGCCGCGGAAATCGGAACCCTGCGGACGGATGACGCGCTGCACGTCGAGCCGCGCGGGCACCTCGGCGAGGCTCGTCGAGTCGAATGTCTCGAGCCACTCCAACAACGCTGGTCCCTCGTACCACGGCGTATTCGCCGACAGGGTCACGACGTTGTCGCCATGCAACGCACTGATCGGAAAGGCGACCACCGGGCAGGGCGTCGGCAGCGCCTCGACGTACCCGGCCAGATCCTTCGCCACCGAGTCGAACTCGCCCTCGTCCCAGTCGACCAAATCCATCTTGTTGACGGCCAGCGCAATGGCCTTGACGCCGAGCAGCGAGGCGATGAACGCGTGGCGGCGGGTCTGCTCGAGCACACCGTGGCGGGCGTCGACCAGCACGATGGCGACATCGGCGGTCGATGCACCGGTGACCATGTTGCGCGTGTACTGCGCGTGGCCGGGGGTGTCGGCGACGATGAAGCTGCGCTGTGGCGTGGCGAAGTAGCGATGGGCCACATCGATGGTGATCCCTTGTTCGCGCTCGGCACGCAGGCCGTCGGTCAACAGTGCGAGGTTGCGCTCGCCGTCGCCATAGCGCCGGCTGGCCTTTTCGACCGCGGCGAGCTGATCCTCGAACACCGTCTTGGTGTCGTGCAACAGCCGACCGATCAGCGTGCTCTTGCCGTCGTCGACGCTACCTGCAGTCGCGATTCGCAACGCTGCAACAGTTGGCGGAGCGACACGAAGTGTGGGAACTGAGGTCATCAGAAGTAGCCCTCTCGTTTGCGGTCTTCCATTGCAGATTCACTGAAGGTGTCGTCGGCTCGAGTCGCACCGCGCTCGGTGATGCGGGCCGCAGACACCTCGGCGATCACGTCATCGATGGTGGTCGCCGTGGAGCGCACCGCGCCGGTGCAACTGGCGTCGCCGACCGTGCGATACCGCACGGTCTCGACCGACGACTGCTCGCCCGGCTCGAGCACGACCGGTCCACCGACCGCCAACAACATGCCGTCGCGGGAAACAACCTCGCGCTGATGCGAGTAGTAGATGCTCGGCAATGCGATCTGCTCGGCGGCGATGAACTGCCAGATGTCGAGCTCGGTCCAATTGCTCAGCGGGAACGCACGAAGTTGCTCGCCTTTGCGGATGCGAGCGTTCAGTACGTCCCACGGTTCGGGCCGCTGGTTGCGAGGATCCCATCGACCATGGCGATCGCGAAACGACAGGATGCGCTCTTTGGCGCGGGCCTTGTCTTCATCGCGACGCCCGCCACCGAACGCAGCGTCGAAGCCGTGTTGGGTGATGGCGTCGAGCAACGTCACCGACTGCAAGCGGTTGCGGCTGGCCCGAGGACCCGGGTCCTCCACGACGCGACCGGTGTCGATGGAGTCCTGCACGCTGGCGATCACCAGCCTGGCCCCGACCCGCTGAACGAACTCGTCGCGGTACTCGATGACTTCAGCGAAGTTGTGCCCGGTGTCGACGTGCATGACCGGGAATGGCAACCGTGCCGGAGCAAACGCCAGCACAGCGAGGTGCAGCAACACTGCCGAGTCTTTGCCGCCGCTGAACAGCAGCACTGGATTCTCGCACTCGGTCGCCACCTCGCGGATGATCGTGACCGCTTCATCGGCCAGCGACTCGAGGTGCGGGCTCGCCGTCGCATTCATACGTGCAACCCACACTCGGTCTTGCTGTTGCCGGCCCATCGACCGCCACGGCGATCCTCACCCTCGGCGACGGGGCGGGTGCACGGCCAGCAGCCGATCGAGGGATAGCCGCGGGCACTGAGCGGGTTGATGGGCAACTGGTTGATCTCGGCATACAGCGCCATGTCGTCGTCGGTCCAGGTTGCGAGCGGGTTGACCTTGACGAGGTTGCGACTGATGTCGAAGCTCACCACGGGCGCGTTGGCACGAGTCGGGCCATCGACTCGGCGAACCCCGGTGACCCAGGCGGCCTTGCCGTCGAGCGAACGGTTCAGTGGCTCGACCTTGCGCACGGCACAACAGGCCTCGACGTCGGTCTGCCACAAGTTGTCGCGCTGTATCTCGGGAAGCGGCGTGACGACGCGCAGCTTGATGTCGAAGCGATTCTGCATCTCCTCGACCAGCCACCACGTCTCGGCGAAGAGATACTGGGTATCGAGCAACACGATGTCGGCGGCCGGGTTCGCCGTGGCTGCGAGATGCACGAGCACGGCATCTTCGAAGCTCGAGGTGACGGCCACGTTGGCGACTCCATAGGTGTCAAACGCCCACCGCAACACCTCCGAGGGGTGCAACTGCTCGACATTGTCGGGGGCTTGGAGCAGGCTCACCCCGGCATCCTACCTAATTACGACTAATTCGATCAAGATTTGTGCAATTCATCGTTGCTAGCCTGCGGACGTGGCGTTCGACTACCCGATCATGCTCGATCTCACCGGCGTGCCTGTGCTGGTGGTCGGTGGCGGCCGGGTGGCCCTGCGCAAGATCGAAGGCCTGGTCAACGCGCACGCCGATGTCACCGTGGTCGCCCTCTCGGCCGTTGGAGACATCGCTGACATGCCGGTACGTGTCGAGCGCCGCGCCTACGAAACCGGCGACCTCGACTCCGTCCGGCTGGTGATCACGGCCACCGACGACCCGGTGGTCAATGCTGCCGTAGCCGCCGACGCCACGGCGCGAGGAATCTGGGTGAACTCCGCCGATGACCCTGCCAACTGCACCTTCACACTTCCAGCCGTCGCTCGCGACGGTGCGGTGACCGTCGCCGTTGGCACCGGCGGGTACAGCCCGGCATTGGCATCGCATCTGCGCGTCGAGATCGAGGGATGGCTCACCGAGATCGGCGCGGCCGACGCTGCTGTCACCCTTGCCGCACAGCGCGCCGACCTGCGCGCCCAGGGCGTGTCGACCGAGTCGATCGACTGGGCCGAGCGAGTGAGCGCCGCCCTGCGGCAACGACCCTGACGGTGCGCTCAGCTTCCGAGCACGGCGAAGCCGAGTGAACGAGCTGCCTGCGCCTGTCGGAGATCGAAGGTGATGAACGGCAGCGAGGGAATCGCCAAACGCTGCGCGCTGGCCAGCTGAATCGCGTCGAGCGATCGGACGCCGAGGTGCTCGCCGATGGCTGCCGCGGCGCGACACACGGTCTCGTCGACGGCGACCAGTGCCATCGAGTCGAGGTCCGTGATGAATTGCTCCTTTGCCTCTCGAAGCTCGGCGCCCCGCAACGCACGAGCGAGATTGCGTCGAACTTCTACAAACGTCACCCAGCTGGTCACCAGAGTGGAGTCGCCGCTCAGCAAGCGTTCGGCCACGGACGAGTCGGGCTCAGCGAAGTAGTTCTTGAGGAGCGCGCTGGAGTCGACGTAGGTCGTCATCGGTGCAGTCAGTGGCCGCGGTCACGATCGAGGATGTCGATGATGGGTTCCGCCGATCGAAACCGCCGGGGAGCGCCACGCGGCCGTGGATGCGCAGCGGGAGTGATCCAACCCTCGGCAATCCCTTCGGCAAGCCGATCGCCGCCACCCGGGAGCGGCACGAGGAGAACCTTGGGGCGGCCGCGGTCGGTGATGGTGATGATCTGGCCCCGCTCGGCGCGATCGAGATACTCGGACAGGTGCTGTTTCAGTTCGCGCACACCGATCTCCATGTGTGCACATTACTACTAATGTGGACACATACAACGATGAATCGAGGGCTCCGCACCGGCAGGGTGATCGGTAACCTTGGCGAACAATGCCTGACGACACGACGAACATCCCAGACAAGCCGTCGCTCGACGGCGTCGATGCCCGCTGGATGCAGCGATGGGAGGTCGATGACACCTACCGCTTCGACCGTACTGCCAGCCGTGAGCAGGTCTTCGCCATCGACACTCCGCCGCTCACCGCCAGCGGCGCGCTGCACATCGGCCACGTGTTCAGCTACACCCACACCGACACCATCGCCCGCTTCCAACGCATGCGCGGCAAGGCCGTGTTCTACCCCATGGGATGGGATGACAACGGTCTGGCCACGGAGCGTCGGGTGCAGAACGTCACCGGTGTTCGCTGTGATCCATCGCTTCCGTTCGACCCCGAATTCGTCGCGCCGTACAACGGCGACGTCCCGAAGGACCACCGCGCGATTCCGGTCAGCCGACCCAACTTCGTCAGTCTCTGCCACGAGGTGATTCGACACGACGAGGATGTGTTCGAACAGCTCGTGCGCCGGCTGGGCATCTCCATCGACTGGTCGTTTCTCTACACCACCATCGGAGAACGCGCTCAGCGGGCCAGCCAGTTGGCGTTCCTGCACAACTTGGCCCGCGGCGAGGCGTACCAGCAAGACGCGCCAACGCTGTACGACATTGACGAACGCACCGCCGTTGCGCAGGCCGAAATGGAAGACCGCGACGTTCCCGGCGCCTACCACAAGGTCGCGTTCCATCGCAGTGACGGCAACGGGGATCTGCTGATCGACACGACTCGACCCGAGTTGCTCGCGAGTTGCGTGGCGATGGTGGCTCACCCGAACGATCCTCGCTATCAACCGCTGTTCGGTACAACCGTGTTAACGCCGCTGTTCGAGGTCGAGGTGCCGGTGCTCGCCCATCACCTGGCCGACCCCGACAAAGGCACCGGGATCGCCATGATCTGTACCTTCGGCGATACCACCGACGTCACGTGGTGGCGCGAACTCAACCTGGCGTCGCGTGCACTGATCGGCTTCGACGGTCGAATGGCCGCCGACACACCAGAGTGGATCACGTCACCTTCCGGTCAGGCCGCGTACTCGCAGGTTGCCGGTCTTGGCCCGAAGCAGGCGCAACGCAAGATCGTCGAACTGCTCACCGAGTCGGGCGAGATGCTCGGCGAGCCACGCCCTGTCAGCCACCCCGTGAAGTTCTACGAGCGGGGTTCGCGGCCACTCGAGATCGTCGCCACCCGCCAGTGGTACATCCGCAACGGCGGCCGCGACGATGCACTCCGAGATGAGCTACTCCGACGTGGCGAGCAATTGACCTGGCATCCGGCTTACATGCACAACCGTTACCAGAACTGGGTCGGCGGTCTGAACGGCGACTGGCTGATCAGCCGGCAGCGCTTCTTCGGCGTGCCGATCCCGCTGTGGTACCGCCTCGACGACGAAGGCAATCCGTTGTACGACCAGATCTTCACGCCCGACAACGCGGACCTGCCGGTCGATCCGTCGGTCGGCTGCCCTGCAGGTTTCACCGACGATCAGCGCGGCAAGCCGGGTGGCTTCATCGGCGATCCCGACGTGATGGATACCTGGGCGACGTCGTCGCTCACTCCGCAGATCGCCGGGGGCTGGGTCGACGATCCCGACCTGTTCGCACGGGTGTTCCCCATGGACATGCGTCCCCAGGCCCACGACATCATCCGCACCTGGCTGTTCGGCAGCGTGGTGCGCAGCCATCACGAGCACGGGTGTCTGCCGTGGACCAACGCGACAATCTCGGGCTGGATCCTCGATCCCGACCGCAAGAAGATGTCGAAGAGCAAGGGCAACGTCGTCACGCCGATCAACCTCCTGCAGGACTTCGGCACCGACGCCGTGCGCTACTGGGCCGCGTGCGGGCGACCCGGTGTCGACACCGCGTTTGACGAGGGACAGATGAAAATCGGGCGGAAGCTCGGTACGAAGCTGCTCAATGCCACCAAGTTCGTGCTCGGCTTCGGTGAACCACCTGCCGACGCTGCCCCGACTGCGGCGATCGACCGTGCCATGCTCGCCCGTCTCGCCGAGGTCATCGACGACGCGACCCGGGCTTTCGACGACTTCGACTACGCCAGGGCCTTGGAGCGCACCGAAGCATTCTTTTGGTGGTTCTGCGACGATTACGTCGAGCTGGTCAAGGGCCGCGCCTACGGCACCCAGGGCGACACGGCGGCACACAGTGCTCGGGCCGCGCTACGTCAGGCGCTCGACATCGTTCATCGTCTGTTCGCTCCATTTCTGCCATTTGTCACCGAGGAAGTGTGGAGTTGGTGGCGCGACGGGTCGGTGCACGGCACGACCTGGCCGGAAGCCCGGCCGCTGACATCGATCGGTGATGTTTCGATGCTCGGACCTGTCAGCGAGGTGCTCGGCGCGGTACGTCGTGCCAAGACCGAGGCCAAGCTCAGCCAGCGAGCCACCGTCGACGAATTGATCGTCGACGGACCAACCACCGCGCTGGCGGCCATCGAGGCGTGCCGCAGCGACCTTGCAGAAGCCGGCGGAATCGCCCAATTCACGCTGTCGAGCAGCGAAACCTTGCTCACCGCCGTGCGATTGGCCCCCTCGACGGATGCGAAGGTCGCCCACTAGCCTGCTCAACGTGAAGTCGAGGGTTCGGGTTGCAGCGCTGCTCGTGGGCACCGGGGCGCTTTGGGTGACTGCCGCGGCGCTGCCCGCAGCAGTCTCGGCGACCCCGCCCGTCGAAACCACCACGACCGTCGCCGGGGATGGTGGCCCCGTCGACGTACCGATCGCCACCAACATCGCCGCCGCCGAGGCTCCGGCGCCGGCTACCCGCGGCAGCAGCATCCAGGAGAGCCCGACACTGCCGCCACCGCCCACCGAGGCGCCAACAACGACAGTGGTTCCGGCACCGCCCGACACCGGCGTCCCCTTTGCTTCGGGAGCCGGCCGTCGAGTCGTGTACTCCAAGAACCGGATGCGGGTCTGGATCGTCGATGGCAACAACGTGACGGCGCGCACCTATCGCGTGTCGGGACGATTCGGCCAACCGGACCCTGGCACGTACCAGGTGTTCTCGCGCAGCGGCTTTACCTGCAACATCGATCACCCGAACATCTGCATGAGGTTCATGGTTCGGTTTGCGAAGGGCCCCAAGGGCGACAACATCGGCTTCCACGAGATCCCCGAGCAAGACGGGGTGCCCATCCAATCCGAGGCACAACTCGGGCAGGCACTGTCGGGCGGCTGCGTTCGACAGGCGACTGCCGACGCCGAATACATGTGGGCATTTGCCGGCATAGGCACAACTGTGGTCGTCACCGACTAACGCGTGTCTGGCTCGCCTGGCGGAGCCGCGACGATGTACGCCACCGTCGGCGGGCCTGGCGGGGCGCGCAGCGCGCCCTCACGGAATGCCTCCAGGGCGAGAACTCGCCACACCCGGCGGACCTGATCGCGCACCCCCGGCAACGTCGGCGCCGTGACTCGGTACACCAACCTGTCGTCGAGCACATCGGTGACCCCGACAACCGTGGCATCGCCCGTCAACACCGGGCCCGCCGACGGATGCTCGCGAAGTTGCACACCCAGGCGCGTGGCGATCTCCTCGACCACACCGAGATCGCTGTCGCGATCGAGTTCGAGGTCGAGCAGAACGGTCGACGATTTCGACAGGTTGGCGACGCTCATGACGTTGCCGTGGGCGACGTGCCAGACCTTGCCCTCGCCGTCGCGTAGGCGCACGCTGCGAAGCGTGATCCGCTCGACCACGCCGGTGGCATAGCCGAGATCGACACTGTCGCCGACGCCGTACTGATCCTCGGCGAGCACGAACAGGCCGGCGATCACGTCACGGATCAACGTCTGCGCTCCAAAGGCAACTGCACCGCCGATCACCGTGGCTGTGGCGATGACGCCGCCGATGTTGACACCGAGTTCGCTGATGATCGTGATGACCGCCGTGCCCCAGACGACGCCGACCACAGCAGATCGCAGCGCAGAGGCCAGCGCTCGCTGCCGTGCGTCGACTCGGGTGCGGTCAGTGCCGGGTAAGCCGATGGTTCGGCTCAACAGCCGGGAGACGACCGAACGCAACACGATCGCGATCACAACGGCGACGACAACAATCGCCAAGATTCGCAACGGCGTCAGCAGATGCAGGTCATCGAGTCGAGTGATCCACGAAGGCCGTGACGTTGGCACGCACCCGACCATAGTCAAGGTCGCACAAGGGCGCTCCCCCATCTCGCAAACCGCCCAGCTAGCCTGAACAACCCATGGCCGAAACGGAACCGACAGAGCCCCACCCGTTCCATGGCCACCACTCCGCCGGGCAGCGCCTGGTGCTCGTGGTCAATTGCGTCATCGTCGTGCTGTGCCTCGCCGGCTCCGTTGGTCTGCTGATCGGCAAGAACGCCGGCGAGAAGGGTCGCAAGGTCGCGATCAACACGGGTTCGAACCAGCAGGGCGGTGTGGGTGAAGAGATCACCGTCACGGCCGCGCCCGGCCAGACCCTGCCCGACGACACCGGCTCGGACGAGACCTTTCCCGAGGCCGACCCTACGGCGATGAACTTCCTCATCACAGGCGCCGACAACTCGAACGATGCCGGCTGCGTCGTGTTACAAGACAAGGGTGCTCGCGCCGGCGAACGCAGCGACACCATTATGGTGATCCGTCTCGACCCAGTGACGAAGCGATCAGCGGTCTTGTCATTTCCCCGCGATCTGTGGGTGAAGATTCCAGGTCACGGAACGCAACGAATCAACGGTGCGTACCGCCGCGACGAGCCGCAGCTGTTGATCGACACGATCCAAGCAGAGTTCGGCGTGCCCATCGATCATTTCATACAGATCGACTTCTGCGCGTTCGAACGCCTCGTGAGAGCGATCGGCGGGGTGAGCGTGCCCCTGCAGTACCCCGTGCGCGACGCTGCCACCGGGCTCGAGGTCCTCGCGGCAGGATGTCACAGCTTTGATGGCGACGAGGCGCTGAGGTACGTGCGGTCGCGCCACTTCGAATACCAGGACGAGAACGGCGAGTGGCACGAAGACCCGTCGTCCGACCTCGGCCGCATTGCCCGTCAGCAAGACTTTCTCCGGCGCACGCTCACCGCTGCGCTGAAGCAGGGCGTCTTGAAGCCGAAGATCATCAGCAGCCTGTATGCCTCCTACCGCGACGATCTAGTCATCGACACCGGAATGACGATCGACAAGATGATCGAGTTCGTTGGTGTCGTCCGCAAGGTCACCGCGTCGGCCATTCGTACCTATCAGGTCGAGGCAACCGGGAAGAACATCAGCGGCAACGCCGTGCTGGTCTGGCACAAGAACTCCGAGAACATGCAAGCCATCCTCAACATCTTCAGGGGCCTGGCGCCGCTCGCCGATGCACCCGAGCAAGCGTTCGAGACCACGACCACCAGCTCGACGCTCCCACGTCCCGGTGCCACCACAACCACCGTCAAATCACCGGTGCCGCCGGCCATCACCTCGGTCGCGCCGTCGAGCACCGAGCCCAGCGATACGACTGCGCCGGCCACCGGCGACACCGCCCCGCTGTCGAATGCGCCCGAGACCGCGATCGTGCCCGATGCAACAGTCGAGTGCTGATCAGCGCTCCAGCACGGCCGCCAGCGAGTCGACAATCTGAGACGGTCCCGACACCGTCGCGATCCGCGCGTTGCATTCGTTCGCCAACCAGAACGCTTCCTCGCAGGACTGTTCGATGATCTTGCTGATCCCTCGTCGGGTGGATGGGCCGCGACGAGCGAGATCCAGGAACAACTGCGCCGACAACCGCCGCGTCGCGTCGCGCATGTGTTGATCGGTCGCACCGGCAAGATCGGCGAGCAGCCCGAGCATCTCGTCGGGGTCGTCGACCAAGCCGGCTGCCACCGCTGCCTCGTCGAGTTCGCCGACCTCGGTCGAAATCTGGTTTGAACCGTGGATGGCGGGCAAGCTCTCGTCGCGACGTGGCGCGCCGCATCGGCGTCGATACCTTCGCGCGCTAGCGGCTGTGGTGCGTCGCCCCGAGCGGGCTACCGCTTTCCCGACAACTCCGACTCGCTCTCGGCGAACACTTCGTACCACAGCTCGGTCACGATCGATTCGGCACTCCGCGACAGCCCCTCGCGCAACCGAAGCCTGCCGGACAGAGCGACGCAGCTGCCGCGATATCGATTGCCCCACGCACCGATGAGCCGATGCGCACGTCGGGGTGCGTGCGCGACAGCCGGACGACCTTGACCACCTTCGCCAGCCAGGCGGGGGTCGGGTGCCGGCACGAGACTGGCGACGATTGCCTCTTCGTGGACAGCCGATTGATAGTCGACCGACAGCATGCAGACACGGTCGTACACGGCGCTGCTGATCCGTGCTGTGCCGATCACGTCGAACGGGTTAATCGCCGCAACCAACCGGAACCCCGGCTTGGCGACCACCCTGCCCAGCCGCGGCACGTGCAGCTCGCGCTCGCTCATCACCGTGATCAGCACGTTGAGTGCTTCTTCGGGGATGCGATTGATCTCCTCGATGTACAGCAGGGAGCCGTCGCGCATCGCAGACACCAGCGGACCGTCGACGAACACGTCGGGGTCGTACCCGTCGGCCAAGACTCTGGCCGGGTCGAAATGGCCGACCAGGCGAGCTGGGGTGAGTTCGGCATTACCCTCGACGAACTCGAAACCCAAGCCCAGTTCGTCGGCAACGGCACGTAGCAGCGTGCTCCTGCTGGTGCCAGGAGGTCCCTCCAGCAACACACGGCGTATCGGCGGCTAGTGCCGCTACGACCAACTCGACTTCGCGCTCGCGTCCGACCACGGCCCCAGCACACGCTCGACCAGGGCAGCGGCGTCAGCCATCGATCACTCGTACACCAGCACGCCGCGGATGTTCTTGCCGGCATTCATGTCGGCGTAGCCGTCGTTGATGCCTTCGAGGGGATAGGTACGGGTGACCAGGCCATCGAGATCGAGCTGCCCCTGGGTGTACAGCTCCATCAGCATCGGAATGTCTTTGCGCATGTTGGCCGAGCCGAACAACGACCCGATCAGTTGCTTCTCCTGCAACGTCAACAAGATGGCCGGAATCGTGATCGATTGCTCCGAGACGGGATGGATGTTCGTGATGACGATCTTGCTGCCCTTGCTGGCCAGCCAGAACGCTTGCCCGAGCACCTCGCCATTTCCGACACCCATGGTCATGATGACTTTGTTGAAGCCGCGATTCCACGTACTGGTGGCCAAGTCACCGAGCGCGTCGTTGATCGATTCGTACGTGTGTGTCGCGCCGAAGTCCACTGCCTTCTCGCGCTTGAACTCGATCGGGTCGATCGCTGCGATGACCCGCGCCCCGGCAAGTCTGGCACCCTGAATTGCGTTGGCGCCGATGCCGCCGGCGCCGACAACCGCGACCATGTCGCCGGGTTCCACCTGCGCCGCATACACCGCCGAACCCCACCCGGTGACCACGCCGCAACCGAGCAGGCACGCCCGGTCGAGCGGCCACTCCTTCTCGATCCTCACGCAGCTGGCCTCGTTGACAACCGTGTGATGCGCAAACGTGCCGAGGCCACCGATGGCAAGCCGCAGATCCTGGCCTCGGGCGTGATGGCGCGTGGTGCCATCCGAAAGCTGCATGCCGGTTGCCGTGACCCCGCCGAGATCACACAGGTTCGAGTGGCCGGAGGCGCAGCTCGGGCAGCGACCACATGCAGGGAGAAAGCTGAACACGACGTGATCGCCGACCTGCAACGACGCCACACCAGGGCCAACTTCTTGGATCACCCCAGCGCCCTCGTGGCCGCCGACGCACGGCGGCTCGCCGGTGACACCGGCCAAGTCCCCGGTGACCACGTGCTCGTCACTGTGGCACAGGCCGCTGGCGGCCAACTTGACCAGCACCTCGCCGGCCTTCGGCGGATCGAGTTCGATCTCCTCGACGCTCCACGGCGTGTGTCGCTCCCACAGGATCGCGGCCTTGGTCCTCACAGTAAAACCCCCAGCTGTCGTACTCGCGTGTCGCCGACCATAGCGGCACGGCGGTTCCGCACAACATCCGTGGGTTACAGGTGATCCACATGGGCTCTCGTGATGAATACGGTCGTCGTAACTCTCTGAAAGCACCCTGTGACAAGCGAAGTCCTCCCTCCCGAAATGGGTGCACTGCTTGCATCGCTCACCGAACTGACCGCGTCGAACGATGCGTCAGTGGTGATCGAAGCCGCACTCGCGGCGCGAATGCGGCTGGCTCGTTCTCCGTCGGAGGTGTCTGCGTGGGCCGCGCCGGTCGCGTGCGTGAGCCCGTCGACGCGGGAAGGAACTTGTTGTCCGAACGAGCCGATCGGCAGTCCGGATCGAGTTCTTGTCCATCCGAGTGTTTCCGGACACCACGGGTGGGCTGAAGACACTCCGATGAAACTCGACCCGCTCCCACTGCCCGCCCCGGCGCGGCGGTGCAAACCCTCAAGCCAGCGCAGAACAACGAGCGTCGAGCGGCAGTTCGGCGACGGGTAGGTTGCTGGCCGACGGCCCGAAGATCTGGGTGCCACGCTCGCCGGTTCCACCTGCTGAGGATCAATCAGTGGCGCCCAGATCCCAAGGTCACGGAGACGAGTGGCTCCGCTCCGAGATCTGGGTGCCAGTCCATGGACCACAGCAGCCCCGATGTCGGAGTTTGGCGCCCAGATCTTCTTGGTGGCGCCGAATGCCTGATGGAGCGGGTTGGCAACCGAGACCGCGGTAGCCATCACGTCGAGCTACAGCCGGCAGCCATTCCATTCATCTCAGCCTGCGGCCGGGCTCAACTCCAGCTGCGGTGGAGGTGGGGCGTCGGCGACCAGATGCAACACCTGCACGGCACGAGTCATCGCCACATACAGCAACCGCGCGCCCAGTGCCGAACCGTCGAAGATCTGGTGTGCGTTGACCACCACCACGCCGTCGAACTCGAGGCCCTTCACGGCCTCGGCGGTGAACACCGGCACGTCCGTGTAGGCGAGATCGTGCACGTGGTCGACGCGGTTCAGGCCGTGAGTCGCCAGCGACTCACCGATCGCTTCGTGCAATGCCGCGGGCGCCACCAGGCCGGTGTTGTGGTGCCTGTGTCGCACCGCTGCGACTTCTGTCGCCACAGCGTCGAGTAACTCATCAGGCTTGACCAGTCGCACCACCGGCGCGCTGCCTTCGAGACGAACACTGCGGCTCGGCTCGCTCGACACCTCGGTGTATGGCAGCAGGCGATTGGCTGCGTCGAGGATCGGGCCGGGCACGCGATATCCAATGGTCAGCACAGCAACCTCGGCTGCGGTGGCGCGGATGTAAGACAACGCTTCGGTCCAGTCCTGCTGCCCGGCCGGTGTGGTTGATTGCGCAAGGTCGCCGAGAATCGTCATCGAGCCTTGCGGGCTGCGCCGGCCGATCACCCGCAGCGACACGGCCGAATGATCCTGCGCTTCATCGACGACCACATGGCCGAACGTGAAGGGCGTGCCGTTGAGCATCGAGTTGGCCTCGTCGACGAGGAACTGATCGGCCACCGACCACGTCCGACGCTTGCCGGATGGCCCCGGCAACAGCTTGTCGACCATCCGCACCGGCTGTTGGATCGGCCATGCCTTCGCCACCGCCGCACGCAGTTCGGGTGAGCGCTCCCACACGTCGTCGCGGTCAGTACGGCGCAGCAACTCGCGCTGCACCAAACCCTTCAGACCGTCGCGTCGTCGGTTGACCGGGGTCACTCCATCGATCGCCTCGTCGACCCAACCGGAGAACTCGCCGGCGGTTATGGACAGCGTTCGTGCCCCGACCGGCATCCGCAGGTCTTCTGTGGGGCGCACGACGTGGCGGACGCTGGCGTCGGCAAGACGGTCGAGCATTTCAGGTGCGCCCTTCCAGCGCCGCGTCGCATCATCGTCGGTAGCCGTTACATCGACCTTCGGTACACAGATGTCGAGTGCGGTTCGTTGCTGCACCAGGCGTTCGCCGAGTGACGGCAAGACATTGGCGATGTAGTCGAGGAACACGGGGTTCGGTCCGACCACCAGCACGCCGTTGCGGGCCAGACGACGACGGTGTTCGAACAACAGGAACGCTGCACGGTGCAGCCCGACGGCAGTCTTGCCAGTGCCCGGGCCACCCTGCACCACCAGACATTGATCCAGCGACGCACGAATCACTACGTCTTGCTCGGCTTGGATCGTGGCCACGATCTCACGCATTGCACCGGTGCGCGCTGCCCCGATCTCGGCGAGCACCGGGTCCGGCACGCCGGTGGCCGTGACCGAGTCGGGGTCGTCCAACTGCTCGTCGAGATACGCGGAGAGATCTCCGTCCACCATCGTGAACCGGCGGCGGTGGCTGAGCCCCAGCGGATCGACACCCGTCGCCCGATAGAACGGCGCGGCGATCGGCGCCCGCCAGTCGACCACGACCGGGTCGTGAGTGTCGTCCTCGATGTGCCGCCGGCCGATGTACCAACGATCGGCGTGCTCGTCGGTGATCCGTCCGAAGAAGTCACCGGCACCCGGGCTGTGCAGGTCTTCCAAGGCTTCGGCGACGGTCACCTCGACGTACTCCGAGGTGATCTCGTCGGCCGAGGCCGAGGGATCGACAGCGCGGAACCGCTGGATCATGGAATCGCGGCACCGTCGAGCGAACGACAGGTGGTCGCGCTCGACCGCAAGTTCGGGGAACAGGTCAGCATCCACGGGGTCGACAACTGTAGCTACGCTCTGACCCATGGAGAACCAAGACGTCGTCGAAGAAGACGATGAGGCAGTCGTCGAAGAAGAGCTGCTGATCGAGGAGATCTCGATCGATGGCATGTGCGGCGTGTACTGAACTTGTCCCTGCTCGACACCCCGCTGCAGCTCGACCCGCAGGTCGCGCTGCGACCCGAGCCGTTCGGCGCGCTCGCCTACCACTACGGCACTCGCCGACTGGTGTTCATGAAGGATCGCGACGTCGTGGCCGTTGCTCGGGCCCTCGATGCGCATCCATCGCTGTCTGCAACGCTGCAGGCATGCGGTGTAGCCGAGTCGCGGTGGCCGTCGTTCGCCAAGGCGTTCGCCGCCCTCAACGCATCGGAGATCGTTCGTGAGCGCCCAATCGCTGGTTGAGCAGCTGAAGGGTGGCCTCGACGCGCCCATTTGTCTGACGTGGGAACTGACGTACGCCTGCAACCTGCAATGCGTGCATTGCCTGTCGTCCAGTGGCCGGCGCGATCCTCGTGAACTGACCACCAGCGAAGCCAAGCAGGTGCTCGACGAGCTGCGCGACCTGCAGGTGTTCTACATCAACATCGGTGGCGGCGAGCCGATGGTGCGCCGCGACTTCTTCGAACTCATCGAGTACGCGATCAACCCGCCTGATGGCAGCACTGGCATCGGCGTCAAGTTCTCGACAAACGGCACCCACATCGACCCTGAAAGCGCTCGCCGCCTGGCCGCCATGGACTATCTCGACATCCAGATCAGCCTCGACGGCATCGATGCCACAACCAACGATGCGGTGCGTGGCTCCGGCTCGTTCGATCTGGCCCGCCGAGCCATGGACAACCTCGCGGCCGCCGAGTTCGGTCCGTTCAAGATCAGTGTGGTGGTGACACGTCACAACGTCGACCAGCTCGATCGATTCACAGCGCTTGCCGATTCGTACGGCGCTCAACTACGTCTGACCCGCCTTCGACCCAGCGGGCGCGGCGCCGACACGTGGCACGACCTGCATCCGACCAATGCGCAGCAGCGGCAGATCTACGACTGGTTGCTGGCCAAGGGCGACACCGTCTTGACCGGCGATTCGTTCTTCCATCTCAACGCCCTCGGTGCACCACTGCCCGGGCTGAACATGTGCGGGGCAGGACGTGTCGTGTGCCTCATCGATCCGATCGGCGACGTGTTTGCCTGCCCGTTCGTGATCCACGATCAGTTCAAAGCCGGCTCCGTGCGCGATCGTGGTGGATTCGCCCACGTGTGGAAGCACAGCGAACTGTTCCTCGAGATGCGCCAGCCGCAGTCGGCAGGTGCATGTGCGAGTTGCGGCGGCTACGACGCCTGCCAGGGTGGTTGCCTGGCCGCCAAGTTCTTCACTGGATTGCCACTCGACGGCCCCGATCCGGAGTGCGTCAACGGCGAGGCCGACGCGACGCTGGGTGCGGTGCACGTCGAACTGTCACCGCGCCCCTCGCCCGATCACTCCCGACCTTCTCGAACTTTGTCGCTGCCGTAAGGTTTGCGCATCGCCGCCGCACTCGCGCTCGTCCCCCTCGCCTACCTGCTCGGCACATTTCCCAGTGCCGTGATGGTGGCTCGATCACGCGGGATCGACATCTTGACCCAGGGTTCGGGGAATCCTGGCGCATCGAATGTGGCACGGGTTCTGGGCACCCGATGGGGAACGCTTGTGTTCTTGCTCGACGCGGTGAAGGGGGCCGCGCCAGCAATGGTGGGACTCGCGCTCGACTCCCGGCCAGGTGCCTACGTCATGCTGACCGGCGCGGTGCTCGGCCACATGTTTCCCGCCACCCGCAAGCTCCACGGCGGCAAGGGAGTCGCGACCATGGCTGGCGCAATGCTGGCAATGCATCCCGCTGTCTGGCTCGTGTTGTTGGCAGTGTGGGTCGTTGCCCGCATGGCCACCGGCAAGGCATCGCTAGCCTCGCTGCTGATCACGATCGGACTGCCGATCGGCGTCGCCATCAACGGTGGACCCGCCTGGGAGATCGTCTACGTCGCCGGGTTGTGCGCACTCGTACTGGTTCGCCACATCGACAACATCAAACGATTGATCGGCCGGCGCGAACTGTCGGCGACCAGCCGATGAAGGTGCTGAGCCCGCTGACGCTTGGGTCGTGTGAGACGAGCTGCCGCGTGATGTTCGGCCCGCACGTCACCAACCTTGGCGACGACGACCGACGGTTCACCCCGCGCCACACCGCGTACTACGCCCGGAGGGCCCGCGGAGGATGTGGCGTCATCGTGACCGAAGGTGCCAGTGTGCACGACAGCGATTGGCCATACGAGCGAGCGCCGCTCGCCCAACGATGCGGGGCCGCCTGGCGCGAGATCGCGGAGGCATGCCATGCCCGCGGCAGCCTGGTGATTGCATCGCTCGACCACTCCGGCGGACAGGGCAGCAGCGCCTATAGCCAGAAGCCGTTGTGGGCCCCATCGCGGGTTCCCGAGGTGAACAGTCGCGAGACGCCGAAGTGGATGGAACCCGATGACATCGAGTCGGTGATCGCCGGCTTCGCGGCTGCTGCCGAGATTGCGGTGGCCGCCGGCTGTGACGGGATCGAGATCAACGCCGGGCAGCACAGCCTCGTGCGTCAATTCCTGTCGGGATTGACCAACCACCGAGACGACCCGTGGGGTCAGGATCAGTTGCTCTTCGCCCGCCAGGTGATCGATGCCGTGAGGCCGCATGCTGCGCTGGTGGGCCTGCGGCTGAGCTGCGACGAGCTCGCCCCCTGGGCCGGGATGACGCCCGACGTGGCGCCCGAGATCGCTGCGTCGCTCGTGGAGGCCGGAGTCGACTACCTGGTCGTGGTGCGCGGCTCGATCTTCACCGCCGACAAGACCCGGCCCGATTTCCACGAGCCGACCGGCTTCAACATCGATGTATGCCGCGCCGTCAAAGCAACGGTCCCCGCGACACCAGTGTTCCTCCAGGGCTCAATTGTCGACTGCGGGCAGGCCGAGTGGGCGGTCGGCGAAGGGATCTGCGATGGCGTGGAGATGACGCGAGCGCAGATCGCCGAGCCCGACCTGGTCGCCAAGCTGCGATCGGGTCATGCCGACACCATTCGGCCATGCATCCGCTGCAATCAGACGTGTCAGGTGCGCGACGCCCGCAATCCAATCGTCAGCTGCGTCGGCGAACCGTCCGCCGGTCGCGAGACCGAGGATCCCGATTGGTATGTGGCCGCGAGCACCCCGCGCAACGTCGTGGTGGTCGGTGGCGGTGTAGCCGGGTTGGAGACGGCGCGCGTCGCCGCGACCAAGGGGCATCGAGTGACTGTCGTCGAGAAGTCAGAACGTGTCGGCGGGATCGCCGCCATCGCCGGCCCCGCGGCGCCGCTCACCGCGTGGCTGGAAGCAGAGTGCGTTCGTCTCGGTGTCGAGATCACCACGGGTGCCACGGACATACCGGGTGGCGATGTGACCATCCAATGCACCGGCTCACAACCAGGGAGGCGGGAGTATGAGATAGGCGACACGTCGATGGTCATCGATATCGCCGACGTTCGCCGCGGCGCCGCGTTGCCGGCCGGTGCGATCGCAGTGTTCGACCCGATCGGAGGACCAATCGGCGTGGCACTTGCAGAGGAGCTCGGCGAGCGGGCCATCCTGATCACCCAGGATCACATCGCCGGCAACGAGTTGTCGCGAACGGGCGATCTGGCCCCGGCCAATGTGCGGCTCGCGCAGCGTGGGGTGACCATCGAACGGCGCACACTGCTCCGCTCGGTCGGATCTGGGCGGGTCGAGGTCGAGGATCGCTTCACGGGCGAGCGACGTACCATCGCCTGCGCAGCGGTTGTTGACTGCGGATTCCGTCTGCCGACCGATCCCCTCGCCGAGGCCGACATGCAGGCCGGCGATTGTGTCGCGCCACGCACGATCTACGAGGCGGTGCTCGAGGGTCGACGCGCTGCGCTTGCCATCGACACAGTGACGTCGTCGCGAAATCAGCCCGTGTAGGCAGCAGTCCGTCGGCCAGACTGGACCGCATGGGCGACGCAGTACTCGAAGCGCGTGAGCTGCGCAAGAAGTTCAAGAACGTCGAGGCCGTGAGCGGTGTCGATGTCGTCGTCGAGCGAGGCGAACGCGTCGGACTGCTCGGGCCGAACGGCGCGGGCAAGACAACGACACTGCTCATGCTGCTGGGCGCAATCACGCCCGATAGCGGCACCATCCGCATCGACGGGTACAAGCTGCCACGACAACGATCGAAAGCAATGACCAAGGTCGGGTTTGCGGCCGGCTACCTACCCATGCCCGATCGACTCAAGGTACGCGAAGCGCTCGGTGTCTTCGCAGGTTGGTACGGGCTGCGTCGCCCGCAAGCTGCGGTCGATGCGGCGCTCGAACGGTTCGGTATCACCGAACTCTCCGATCGCCTGTCGAGCCGGCTCTCCAGCGGGCAACGCACCCTCGTAGGCATCGTCAAGGCAACGTTGCACGAGCCAAGCCTGCTGGTACTCGACGAGCCGACCGCCTCGCTCGATCCCGACATCGCCCTGCGGGTTCGCACCGCGTTGCTGGCCTACTGCGAAGCGACCGGGGCAGCACTGCTGGTCACCAGCCACGACATGCGCGAGGTCGAGATGTTGACCGAGCGGGTGATGTTTCTGGCCCGTGGTCACGTTGTTGCCAACGACACGCCGGCCATCGTGGCCAGCACCTACGGCCACGACAACTTGGAAGACGTCTTCTTGTCGCTCGCGGAGACTCACGGACGATGAGCCTGCATCGCATCCGAATCGTCATTCGACGTCACCTCTACGTCTTGTGGCGCGCCCCGCATCGCTGGTTCGACATCGCCTTCTGGCCACTGATGGACGTGATCCTGTGGGGAAGCCTTGGCACCTTCGTCGCCCAGCAAGATGCCAGCAGCCGCGCCTCAGCACCGTTTCTGATCGGTGGGGCGATGATGTTCCACGTGCTGTTCCAAAGCCAGATCGCCGTCGCCACCGGGTTCATGGAAGAAACGTGGAGCCGCAACCTGATGAACGTGTTGACCACGCCGGTCACCGAGTTCGAGTACATCGCCGGCACCGCGATCCTAGGCATCGCCAAGGTCGTGGCCGCGCTGGGCGTGGTTTCGATCACCGCCTACGCATTCTTCGGATTCGACACGACGGCGGTGGGTTGGTCGCTGGTGCCGATCTCGTTGATCCTGATGATCGTCGGCTGGGGTCTCGGCATCGCCGGCATCGGCGCGGTGTTGCGGTTCGGCCAAGGCGCCGAGATCATCACATGGGGGAGCAACTTCATCCTGATGGCGCTGTCCGGGGCGTTCAACCCGGTCGAGTCGCTGCCCCGCGTGCTGCGTCCGGTGTCGAAGATCCTGCCCAGCACGCAGGCGTTCGACGCCATGCGCCAGGTCCTGGCAGGCAAGCCACTTCCGACGCACAGCATCGCAACGGGATTGATCGGTTCGGTGTTCTTCGTCGTCGCCGGATTCACGTTCTCGTGGCTGATGTTGCGCAGCTTCCGCAGGCGGGGATTCATCACACGCTTCTCCTGAGGGAAGTCGACGTCACGGTGCCGCCGATCACCGGTCCGGACCCGCCAGACTGAGCGTCTCATGAGCAACCGTCGACCAGCCGCTGTTCTGTGGGACATGGATGGCACCTTGGTCGACACCGAGCCGTATTGGATCGAGTGCGAGTACGAGCTCGTCGAAGCTCACGGCGGCACGTGGAGCCCCGAGCACGCCCACGCCATCGTCGGCAGCGATCTACTTGAATCCGGTCGCTACATCCGCGAACACGGCGGTGTGGATCTGGCAGTCGACGAGATCGTCAACCAACTGCTCGATGGCGTCATCGCCCGCGTGCGGCACAAAATGCCGTGGCGACCCGGCGCGCGCGACCTCCTTGCCGAACTGCGAGTCGAAAGCATTCCATGCGCGCTCGTGACGATGTCGTGGCGACGGTTGGCCGACGCCATCGTCGCCGAACTGCCGCGGGGGTCGTTCGCGGCGACGATCGTCGGCGACGAGGTTCGCCGCGGCAAGCCACATCCCGAGCCATACCTCGCCGCGGCACGCGCCCTGTCGGTCTCGGCGCGAGATTGCGTAGCACTGGAGGACTCGCCCACGGGCGTGCGTTCGGCCACGGCGGCGGGGTGTCACGTGATCGCAATCCCGCACATCGTCGAGGTGCCCTCGAGTCGAGGCCACCGCCTGGTCGGCTCACTTGCCGAGCTGCGCGTCGACAACCTGCTGGTCGCACCGCCTCGGCGACGTGGCCTGGTTGTGGGTGCGAGTGTGCTGGTGCTGGCGGCGGCCGGTGTTGGTGCCGCGGCGACACGCCAGGACTCGCCACAGCCTCCTCCCCCGATCGACATCCCGATCGACGCCTGGGCGCCGTACTGGGCCCTGCCCGAGGCTCAGGAGACCCTGGGCACCAACGGGCGAATGCTTCGGCAAGTTTCGCCGTTCTGGTATTCGACGCACGACGTCGCGACCATTTCTCTCGATGGCAACCTGTCGCCCGAGACGACAGCTCAGTTCGTATCGGCGGCGAGGTCCGCCGGGGCGAAGGTCGTGCCATCGATTGTCGACGCGATGGAGGCTGGAGGCATGGCGGCAGTTTTGGCCGACCCCGCCTCACGCGCCACGCACGTCGCCAGGATTGCCGATCTAGCAGCAGCCAACGACTTCGACGGCATCGACATCGACTACGAGAAGTTCGCGTTTGCCGATGACCGGGCTACCTGGTCGAGCACTCGACCGCTGTGGATCAACTTCATCCGCCAACTCGGCGAGCGTCTGCACGCCGATGGCCGTATCCTGACAGTCAGCGTGCCGCACATCAGCGACGGCGAACGCACAGACGACAGCGGTTACTGGGTCTACGACTACGCAGGGATGGCCCCCCACGTTGATCAAATCCGGATCATGGCCTATGACTTCTCAACCGAAAAGGCCGGACCGATCGCGCCATTGGAATTCGTGCAGCAAGCGATCTCCGCTGCCAAGGAGGTCGTCGATGACGACAGCAAACTCGTGCTCGGCATCGCGCTGTACGGATACAACTGGCCGATCGCTACGGTAGGCACATGTCCAGCCGAGCAGGAGGGTAAGACCAGCGTGAGCCAACGCAACATCGACGAACTGATCGCCAAGCGCGCGGCAACGCCGGTGCACGACCCTGTGACGGGCGAGTCATCGTTCACCTACCTGCTGGAGGTCAGTGACGGCACGACCACCTGCACACAGACGCGCGAGGTGCACTACGTCGACGCCGAGGGAGCCCGCCAACGTATCGACCTGGCACGCACCGAACGGCTCGGTGCGGTGGCGCTGTGGGCTCTCGGTTTCGATGGCCCGGCCACATGGCAGAGCATCGGTCAACTCGCCCGCCTGCCAGGATCGACAACCACGCTGGCCGCACCATGACCACCTACGGCGTGATGTTCCGCAGGGAGTGGCCGGCCAATCGGCTGATCGACTACGCCCGCCAGGTCGAGGCTCACGACCTCGACGAGCTGTGGGTCGTCGAAGACCTCACCTTCCACGGCGGCTTCACCCAGGCCACAGCGGCATTGGCCGCCACGACGCGGATCAATGTCGGCATCGGCATCGCCCCGGCCGTTGTACGCAACGTTGCCTACACGGCGATGGAGATCGCCACGCTCGCGCAAATGTTCCCTGGCCGCTTTCACATGGGCTTCGGTCATGGCGTCGATTTCTGGATCGAACAGGTCGGTGCCGTCCCGCCGTCGTGGTTGTCGTCGCTGCGCGAAACGGTTGTCGCCACGACTCGACTGCTGGCCGGCGACACCGTCACGATCGACGGTGACTACGTACACCTCGACGCGGTGCAACTAGCTCATCCCGCACGACTGGCGCCACCGATTTCACTGGGCGTCCGCGGCCCTCGCTCCATGGCACTTGCCGCGGAGGTCGGCGCCGGCGTGATTTTCGCCGAGTGGTCCGGCCCGCGCTACCTGCAGCAGGTCCGTGCCCAGATCGGGGAGGCTCCGAAGTTCACTGCCTTCGTGCAGGCCAGTGCCGACGTCGATGCTCTCGAGGCGACGATGGCCGAGAAGATGGCGCTACCACGTTTCGCCAATCAGCTGGCCGCGTACGGCGACGAAGCAGTGCCGCTCGATGAGCTCGTGATTGCCGGCGATCCGGTTACCTGGATCGAACAAGCACAGCGTTGGGTCGCTGCCGGCGCCAGTACCGTGGTCTTCTGCCCCTTACCGACCGATCCCTTGGAGTTGCCGCTATGACCGTCGATACCGACCAACGCAGGCGCCTGTCGGAACGTCGCGCAGAACTCACCGCCCAGTACCTCGCACCCCGAGCAGAACGACCCGCAAGTACGGCACGCGGCGTTCACCATGTTGCCTTGATCAGCAGCGACGTCGAGCGCACGGTGCAGTTCTTCCAAGGCGTGCTCGGCTTTCCGCTGATCGAGATGTTCGAGAACCGCGACTACGAAGGCTCCACCCACTTCTTCTTCGACATCGGTCATGGCAACACCCTGGCCTATTTCGATCTGCCTGGTCTCGACCTCGGCTCGTACCAAGAGGTGCTCGGAGGCCATCACCACCTGGCCATTTCCGTCGAGCGGTCCAACTGGGAGCAGCTCAAGGCCCGCCTCGACGGCGAGCATGTCGAGTACGCCCATGTCGATGACTCGTCGCTGTACTTCCGCGGTCCCGATGGCGAACGCCTGGAGTTGATCAGCGACCCGCTGATGGAGATGTACGGCAACAGCGTCGGCTGACAGCCGAATGAAGGGAATAGTTGTGCGCGCAACTATGTTGAATCGATCATGACTCTCACAGTTCAACGGGCTACAGATCGTTTCCACACCGCCATCGATTGGCTCGACTCCAAGCATTCGTTCAACTTCGGTGGGCACTATCGCGAAGGCGATGGCGGTCACGGCCTGCTGCTGGTCAACAACGACGACACCGTCGCAGCCGCCGGCGGCGTCGGTACCCACGGCCACCGCGACATGGAGATCGTCACCTGGGTCCTCAGCGGCAGCTTGCGGCACCAGGACAGCGAGGGCAACAACGGGGTGCTCTACCCCGGTCTCGCCCAACGCATGTCGGCGGGGCGCGGCATCCGGCACAGCGAGATGAACGCCAGCGATTCCGAGCCGGTGCACTTCGTACAGATGTGGGTGTTACCCGACACGGCAGGGGTCGATCCCGGCTACGAACAGCTCGACATCAATGAGGCACTCGCCGGCGGCCAGCTCGTGCCGATCGCATCGGGTAAGGGCCACGAAGGAGCCGTGAAGATCCACCAGCGCGATGCCGTGCTGTGGGGCGGCCGACTGGCAGCCGGCGCCACCGTCGCGTTGCCGGGCGACGAGCATGTACATGTCTTCGTGGCGCTCGGCGGTGGTGTGCTGAGCGACGAGACACCGCTCTCCACCGGAGACGGTGTACGGATCACCGGCGAGCAAACGTTGCAGTTCACCGCCGGCGCCGATGGTTCCGAACTGTTGGTCTGGGCGACCGCCTGATCAGGCCCGTTGTGGTCACCGGGCGCCCACCGCCGTGACCTACGCGGCGCCCGGACGGGGATCCGGGCCGCATACCTGGTGGCGATCGTCGCCCATCTCGTAGCACAGCCAGTTGACACCCACCGGGTACAGCGCCGCAATGTCTGCAATCGGCCCGGTCGCATCTGGGTCAGGGCACGGGTTCAGCACCTCGGCACCCGGAGCAACAGGGACCGGACAGGCACGACCATCGAGATAGGCCAGCTTCCGGCTGAGATAGTCGGCAACCCCCCACGCACCAGTCTGCGTGTAGTGCAACGCATCGGCGATGAACCAGTGCCACATGAAGCGCGTGTAAATGTTGAAGTCGGCGACAACCACATCGGGATAAGCGCCGGTCGCCAGCTTCTCGGCCAGGAGCACGTTGTTGGAGCGTGAGGTGTCGTCGCTGGCGGGCCCGCCCGGCGCGAAGTATCCGGCTCGCACGCGCGACGTCACCCAAACGATCCGCAAGATTCCCATCCTGCGAGCCTCGGCAATGATCGGATCGAACGCGGCGAGGAATTCGGACGCATCATCGTTGTAGTTCGTAGCGATCACCAGCGTGTGATAGCCACGGGCGGTGGCGGTGATCGCCTCCAGCGTCGTGCTGGGCTGACGGGCCTCCCGGCCAAAGCACGACGGTTCCATCAATCGCCGGCACGATTCCACGTCGAGGGCGAAGGTGCTGCCACGCAGCGCCGTACGCGCATCGTTTACCCACCGCAAACCGGCAATCGCCGAGTCGCCGATCACCAGTGTCGCTCCCGGCGAACCTGGTGGACTCGGAGGGGTGACGACCTCGGCGCGTCCACGTTGAGCGGGCATCAACGGCGATGCTGGCGCGTCGATCGTCGGAACCTGCGCTGCCGCAGGCGACAGCGCAACGAGGGCACTCAGCAGGCACGATGCCAGGGGATATCGCAGCTTCACTGCGGGTGATGATAGATGCCCAGAGGTTCCCAAAGGTTGTGATCCAGGGTGGCGTCTGCCACGAATCACCACGTCAACAATCGGAAGGCAGGACATGACGACAGTGGCCCCGCAACAAAGGACTAGTCGACGAGACGGCGGCGTACTGGAAACAGATCGACACCAAACCGGCGGCGGATGGTGCCCCAGATGCCGCCTTGCAGCCACAGCGCGACGCCGATCGCGATCACGCCCATGGAGATCAAGTACAGCGTCTGCTGGTCTTGGAATCGATCGCGCAAGAAGTAGTACAACACGGCACCGATGATGGGACCCTCGATCGTGCCGATTCCGCCGATCACGACGATGAAGATGATCGGCGCAGTCCACAGCACCACGCTGAACGCGCCGCCAGTTCCGACCGGCTGAACCCGCAACTGCTGCATGTAGTACGGCGCCGCGGCCAGGGCTGTCCAGAACGCAGCGACGATCCAGATCAGGAATCGGGTGCGGTACACATTGACACCAAGACCACGTGCGCCGCCCTCGTCGTCGCGGATTGCCTGCATCTGCAGGCCGAGGCGCGAACGCAGCACGAGGTAGGCAAGCAGCACGGATCCGATGCCGGTACCCATCGCCAACCAGTAGGTCACATCTTGGCGTGATGCGACGCTGTAGTCGCTGACCTTCAGGGACACACCGTCGCCGGCACCGAGACTCTTGCGGGTGATGATCACCTTGCTGGCCACTTCGGCCAGCACCCACGTGCCGATGGCGAAGTAGCTGCCGCGCAGCCGGAACGCGACCAGTCCCATGGGAATCGCCAGTACGGCGACGATCAGGGCCGACACGGGAACGGCGGCGTACAGGTCTTTGCCGTGCACGTTGACCAGCGCAACCATTGCATACGCGCCGAGGCCCATGAACGCCTGTTGGCCCACCGAGACGACGCCGGCGAAGCCTGCAAGCAGGTTCCACATCTGCGCCAAGGCGAGCAACGTGAACAGCTCGACCATCTTGCGTTGCGTCGCCGGCTCGCCCCACGACGGCATCGCCGCCAGCACGGCCACCCCGGCGAGAGCGACCACCGCGAACACCCGGCTGGTGGTGGTGCCGCGAGCGACCTTGATCGTGGTCATCTGATGGTCACCTTGCCGAACATGCCGCTTGGTCTCGTCGCCAGCACGGTGAGGAACACGAGGTGACCGGCGAGCTGACCCCACTGCGGGTCGATCTTGTTGCCGATCAGTTGGGCAACGCCAAGCGTGATGCCGCCGGCGAGGGTGCCCCACAGTGAGCCGAGGCCGCCGATCACGACCGCCTCGAAGGCGAAGATCAGGTTCTCAGGACCACTGAATGGGGCGAACGAGCCGCGGACCCCCAGTAACACGCCGGCCAGCGCGACTGTCGCGATCGCCAACGCCATGGCGACAGCAAAAACCCGACGCACATCGATACCCATCAGACGTGCCGCATCAGGGTCGTCCGATGTCGCTCGAAAGGCCCGGCCGAGTTTGGTGTGCCTGATGAACAGAGCCAACCCCCCAAGCACGGCGATCGCGCACAGCAACGTGATCAGCGGCATCCAGCCGATGGCGATGTTGTCGTTGAGCCTGATCGTGGCCGTTTCGAGGCCACCCACATTCAGGCCCTGGGTGTCGGCGGTGTACTTCTCGAGCAACGCGTTCTGGATGATCACGCCGAGGCCGAACGTGGCCACGATCTGAAAGGCCGGGTCGACGCCAACGACACGATCGAACACGAGGCGCTGCAGCGCGAAGCCGACGACGAAGGCGCCCGGCAGCACGATCAGGAGCGAGATCAGTGGCTTGACGTCCAGCGTGCGGCTGAGAGACAGCGCCATGAACGCAGCGAGGATGGCGATGTCGCCGTGCGCGAGGTTGACGAAGCGCATGACCCCGAAGGCCAACGACAACCCGGTGGCGAACAGGGCGTACAAACCGCCGAGCAGGATGCCCTGCACCACGGTGTTGATCCACACCATCAGTGATTACCCCGAGCAGTCGACATGCCGAAGTACGCCTCGGTGATCTGGTCCTTGCCGACCTCGCCCGGCACGCCGGCGAGAGCGATCCGACCTTCGAGCAGACAGTAGAAGCGATCGGCGACGGCGAGTGCCTGATTGACGTCCTGCTCGATCACCAGCACCGTCGTGCCCTGCGCCTTGATGATGGGCACCGCCTCGTAGACCTGGCGGACGACGATGGGGGCGAGACCCAACGAAACCTCGTCGAGCAGCAGCAGGCGTGGATTGGACATCAGCGCTCTGGCGATGGCCAGCGTCTGGCGTTCGCCACCGGACAGTCCCTCACTCGATCGTTTCAACAGCCGGGCAAGCAAAGGAAATGCCTCGAGCACCGTGTGCTTGTTCCACGGGCCCGGCCGACCGACGTCGCCACCGATGACGATGTTCTCCTCGACGGTGAGCGATGAGAAGATTCGCCGCCCCTCGGGTACCAGGGCGATGCCGTCGGCGACCCGACGGTGAGCTGGACGCCCCGTGATCACCGTGCCGTCAAAGTAGATGTCGCCGCGCATCGGGGCCACGAGCCCGACAATCGCCTTGAGCAACGTCGACTTCCCGGCACCGTTGGCGCCGATGATCGAGACCGTCTCGGCCTCGGCGATGCTGAGCGCAATGCCGAAGAGGGCCTGGAAATCGCCGTATCCGACATCGAGTCGGTCGATGCGCAGCAGGTCGCTCACGTTGCCCCCGGCGCGCCATCGCCGGCCAGGTCATCGCCGAGATATACAGCCCTCACTTCGTTCGACGACATCACTTCGTGGGGATCACCTTCGATCAGCTTCTTGCCGGTGTCGACTGCGACCATCCGATCGACCACCCGAAGCAGCGCGTGCACGATGTGTTCGATCCACACGATCGACACCCCGCCCTCGCGGATCTGCTTGATCGTCTCGACCAGTTCGAGCACTTCGCCCTCGGTCAGCCCGCCGGCAATCTCGTCGAGCAGCAACAGCGTCGGCTTCGTCGCCAACGCTCTGGCCAGTTCGAGACGCTTGCGATCCAGCAGTGTCAGCGAACCGGCGACGAGATTCGACTTGTCGAGCATGCCGGCACGTTCGAGCGCAGCAAATGCTGCCTCGTCGTTCGCCGCGGCGCCCTTTCCCCGGCTTCCGAACGTGCTGCCGACGAGCACGTTCTCGAACACTGTCAGCCCTTCGAACGGACGCGGGATCTGCGCCGTTCGACCGATGCCGCGATGGCAGCGGACGTGTGCGGGCAGCTTGGTGATGTCTTCGCCGGCCAGTGAGATGGTGCCGCTGTCGGGGCGCAAGTCGCCGGCGATCAGGTTGAGCAACGTGGTCTTGCCCGCGCCATTGGGCCCGACGATGCCGAGGGCCTCGCCCTCGGCAACGTCGAACGTAAAGTGATCGACCACCCGCAAGGCGCCGAAGCGCTTGCAGACATCGCCAACTTGCAGCAGTGCCGTCATACCGATATGGCGACGGGATTCAGCCGAGCGGCTTCAGGGTGCCGTTGACCGGAATCTCCGGAGACAGCGAGTTGTTGGTGACCACGAGGTCGAATGGGAACTCGCCGCCGCTGGTCTTCTGCCACTGTCCGCCGACCAACGAGGTCGGGCTGACGTTCTTGGGCACGCCGTTGGCGCCGTATTGCACCGGACCCACGATGGTGTCCAGCTTGGTAGCACCAGCGGCATCGGCGATGGCTTGCTTGTCGGTGCTGCCAGCGCGAGCCAACACGTCGAAGCACACCTCGAACAGGGCATGCACGAAGCCGACGAACTGCGTCCACTGCTTACCGGTCGCTTCGGTGTACTGATCCGACAGGTCAAGTGCCTTCTCGCCGGTGAGCGAACTCGAGAACGGGTGATTCGGCGTCCACCAGATCTCACTGGCCAGCCCGTCACCAATGTCGCCGAGGGCCTCGACGGCCGCCGAGAACAACACGGCCTTGGCCATGGTGATGAGCTTCGGCGCGAAGCCCTGCTGATTGGCCTGTGTCCAGAAGTTGGCGAAGTCGGGAGGAATCGGGATGCCGACCACGATCTCGACACCCTCATCTTTGAACTGGCCGATGATGGTGCTGAAGTCGGCGGTCAAGGTCTCGAAGCGGCCGGGATCGACCAGCGTGAAACCACCCGCAGCGATACCGGCGGGGAAGCCGGTCTCTGGCGAGGCGAGGGCATTGCCGTCGGGGTCGTTGGGGCACAAGAGACCGACAACCTTGTTGGTCTCGACCGTGTTCCACATGTCGACGAAGACGCCGACCAGTTGCTCGGCGCCCCAGAAGAAGTGATACGTCCAATCGAAACCGACAGCAGGGTCACCGCCGCGGCCGAAGAAATAGGGCTGCCACGGCGCCAGCGTGCTGAGGCACGGCACGCCGTTGGCCTCGCACTGATCGGCGACCGGGTTGATCATTTCCGGTGTCGCGATTGCGAGCATGAGGTCGACGGCGTCGTCGAGGATCAGTTCGCCCGCCCTCGACGCTGCTGTGTCGCTGCTCGACTCGACGTCTTTCAGGATGATCTCGACCTTGTACGACTTGTCGCCCAGCATGATGCCGTCGGCGACGAGCGCATTGATGCCCTCGAGAATGAAGTCGTTGGCTTCTCCGAAGCCGGCCAGTGGACCGGTGAGCGGAGCAGTGAAGCCGATCTTCACGGTGCCGTCACCACCGCCGCCGCCGAACTTGGCGGCGTTGCCACCACCAGCGGCCGCGGCGGTGGTCTCGACTGCAACAGTCTCGGTCGGTGTGGGCGCCGCTGTGTCGGCAGGAGCCGCAGTGGTGTCGGCGGCAGGCACCGCTGTGTCGCCTGCCGGCGCGGTTGTGGCGTCGCTCGCGTCGTCGTCGCCGCAAGCGGCAAGGATTGCCGCGGCTGCTGCGGCAGCACCACCAAGCGCCAGAATGCGACGACGGCTGTAGATCGGCTTGACTGGCCAGGTCTGATCTTCCATGACTTGTGGATCCCCCTTGTTGTTGATGTTGTACTTCGTCGATCCGCGCTGACGGGTACTGGCTAACCGGTGGCTAACCGGTACTCATAGCACGTTCACGAGCGCCGAGCGCCCTTGTGGTGCGCCGGAGATGCTCCTCCAACAACCGCACCGCTTCGGTGGAATCACCGCGCAACGCGGCGTCCACCAACGCACGATGTTCGCCCTGCACATCGCGATCCTCGTCGTGACCAACCGGGCGAGACCATCGTCGATACAGCTCGGCGGCGTCACGCAACGACAACGCCATGTTGCGCAGCCGCTGGTTCGGGCATGCAGCAAGCAAGGCGCTATGGAATCGCGAATGGGCCACCGTCCACTCCTCACTCATCAGCACCGGGTCGCCGGCGCTTTCCATCGAGGTGCGATCCAGGGCGTGATGGGCAGCGACGAGATCGCTCTCCCAGGCAATGTCGCCGTGCTCGATCGAGATCCGCAACACCAGACCCTCGAGCTCGCAGCGCGCGGTGGTGAGATCTTCGAGATCGTCTTGCGAGAGCGGGGTGACGCGAAAGCCATGCTGCGGTTCTGCCTGCACCAGGCCCTGTTCGGCAAGGCGAGTGAGGCCCTCACGCACCACGCTGGTGCTGCAGTCGTAGCGCTCGGTGAGGTCGGCAAACCGCAACTTGGTACCGGGGAGCACGCGACCCGACAAGATGTCGGCGCGAAGTTGCCCATAGACCTGCTCGCCTCGCGTGATCGCGGCGAGCGGCGAGCGATGTCGCGCCGCTAGCGGCATCTCGGCTCGGTCGTCGGTTCCCCCCACAGCGCACAGTCAAGCACTTTCGGGAATCTTGCGCAATATCGAAATTCTCTTGACATGTCGAAGATCGAGCGGTAGAACGATCCGGTCCCGACGAGGTGTCGAGTTGGGGTTCACGAGGGGGTATCGCGATGACCTTGCACGGCCTTGCCGAAATGACGCTCGGAGTGCCCAACGTCGATGCGACGAGGCAGTTCTATCGGGAGTTCGGTCTCACCGAGAGCGACAACGGCATGTTTGCCACCGCCGACGGAGGCGACCAGTTGCGGGTCGTCGACTCCCCGTACCGACGGTTGGTCGAGTTCGCTGTCGCCGCCGATCACGCCGACGACATCGCCCGCATCCGCAGCGCGGCCGCGGCGCACGGCATCGCCGTGATCGATCACGACGACGGCAGCATCTCGATGGCTGAGCCCGTTGTAGGTATCAGCGCCAAGGTCACGGTGCGACCGCGCATCGTCCAGGCCGAGCCGTACACCTGGAAGGCGATGAATTCGCCAGGTAATCCGGCTCGCTCCGGCACCCGCGCACCGGCGATCTTCGACCAAGGCGCCGCCCGACCGCGCAAGCTGGGCCACGTGCTGTACACCAGCCCCGACTTCGAGGCCAGCATCCGCTTCCTCACCGAGGTGCTCGGGTTCAAGGTCAGCGACACCAGCGCCGGAATGATCGCCTTCCTTCGCTGCAGCACCGATCACCACAACGTCGGGCTCATCAATGCGCCCGTGCCGTTCTTCCACCACTCGTCATGGCAGGTCAACGATGTCGACGAGATCGGCCAGGGCGCGCAATCGTTGCTTGCGGTCGACCCGACTCGCGACATCTGGGGTCTCGGTCGCCACTTCCTCGGCAGCAACCTGTTCTGGTACTTCCGCGACCCGGCAGGCAACTTCGCCGAATACTATGCCGACCTGGATCAGATCCCCGAAGACGCCGAGTGGGATGCTCAGGATTGGGCCCCCGACAAGGCGCTGTACGCCTGGGGCCCACCCGTTCCGAAAGCATTCGTCCACCCGAGCGATGTCGAAGAGATCGCCGCCGCGCTACAAGGAGTTTCATGAAGATCGCCCGCTTCACCGAAGGTGGCCGCACGCGCCTCGGGATCGTTGCCACCGACTCCGGTGAGATCATCGATGTCGGAACCGCCGACCCGTCGATGCCGACCGACGTCGGTGTACTGCTGGCCAACGGCGACATCGCCTCGATTGCCAGCACCGCCGCGTCCGCTCCTCGGTTGGCGCTGGGTGCCGTCAAGTTGGAAGCACCGATCGCCCAGCCGCCCACCTTCCTGGCCATCGGATTGAACTACGCCGACCACGTCGCCGAGAGTGGCATGGACAAGCCGAAGGCCCCTGTCGTCTTCAACAAGCAGGTCACGTGCGTGGTCGGCCCCGGCGATGGCGTCGAGGTACCCACCGTTGCTCCGGACTGGGTCGACTACGAAGGCGAGCTGGGGATTGTCATCGGCACGCGCTGCCGCAATGTGTCGATTGCCGATGCGCCGTCTGTCGTCGCCGGCTATCTCATCGTCAACGATGTGTCAGTGCGCGACTGGCAGCGGGCGACGCCGACCATGACCATGGGCAAGTCGTGGGACACGCACGGCCCCATCGGGCCATGGCTGGTCACCGCCGACGAGGTCGGTGATCCGCACGACCTCGCAATCCGCACCTGGATTGATGGCGACCTGCGCCAAGACGCGTCGACCAAGCAGATGATCACCAACTGCTGGGAGCTCATCGCACATCTGTCGACGGCGTTCACGCTGATGCCGGGCACGATCATCGCCACCGGCACGCCTGCGGGCGTCGGTTTCGTGATGGATCCGCCGCGCTGCATGAAGCCCGGTTCGACCGTGCGCATCGAGATCGACAAGCTTGGGTTCCTCGAGAACCCGGTGATTGCTCAGCCCTGACCGTTCAATCTCGAAAGGGGTTCACACATGACCCAGTCCATCGACGGCCTGCTCGAGCGCATCGCCGCGATCCGCCCGATCCTCGAAAAGAACGCCAACCAGACCGAACGCGATCGACGCGTCGTCGACGAGAACATCGCTGCGCTGAAAGAGATCGGGGCGTTCAAGATCATGGTGCCGAAGCGATACGGCGGCTGGCAGACCGACATCCGAACCAAGCTCGAGGTCTCGCGCGAAGTTGCCAAGGGCTGCGGTTCCACGGCTTGGGTCACGGCGCTGATGAACGTGTGCGCGTTCTTCGTCGGGTGTATGAACGAGCAAGCGCAGGACGACGTGTGGGGCGCCAACCCCGAGGCTCGCGTCGCCGGGGTGTTCAACCCGACGGCGACGAGTCGCAAAGTAGGCGGTGGAATCATCGTCACCGGTGCGTGGAACTGGGCCAGCGGCTCGTACCACGCCGACTGGTCGTTCGTCGGAGTACCGATCAACAACGAGGACGGCGAGTTCCTGTATCCGGCGATGGCGCTGATCCCCAACAGTGAGGTCACCATCGAAGACACGTGGTTCGTGTCGGGGATGCGTGGCACGGGCAGCAACACCATCCACGCCGACGATGTGTTCGTGCCCGACCACCATCTTCATTGGGTCCCGGGGCTGTTGAACCATGAATACGACACTCCGTTCAAGGACGAAGCACTGTACCGATCGGCGTTCATACCGGTCGCAGCGTTGATCCTCGCCGGGCCGCAACTCGGCCTCGCCCGGGCCGCGCTCGACTACGTGATCGAGAAGGGCCACAAGCGCGGTATCGCCTACAGCGAATACGAGTTGCAACGGGACGCGCCGACGTTCCAACTGGCCATCTCCAAGGCGGCCACACTGGTCGACACTGCTCACCTGTTTGCCTATCGCGCTGCGGCCGACATCGACGATGCCGCCAAGTCCGGCCGAACGATGACGTACGCGGAGCGTGCCCGCACTCGCAACGACACCGGCCACGTAGCCGAGTCCGCGCGCGAGGCCATCAGAGTGCTGTGCTCGGCGCACGGCGCGTCGTCGTTCGCCGAAGCCAGCCCAATGCAACGGATCTGGCGCGACAGCGAGATCGCCAGCCGCCACGCCGTCGTGGCGCCGGAGATCAGTTCGCTGATCTACGGTCGGGCCCTGATGGGGTTCACCGAGGGCGTCAGTTTCCTGGTCTAACTACTCTTGAAGAGGAGCACCCGATGTCGATGACAATGTCCACAACGGCGAGCGATGCCGTCGCCCGCGCACGCGCGTTGATCCCCGAGCTGCGCGAGCGCGCTGCACAGACCGCGCTTGACAGGCGGTTGCCCCAGGTCAACATCGACGCCCTCCGTCGCGCCGGGGCGCTGAAGACGATTCAGGCCACGCGAAACGGCGGGCACGCTCTGGGTATTCGCAGCCACCTCGACGTCATCAGCGCGCTCGGTCAGGGTTGCGGCTCGACTGCTTGGGTGGCCGGCGTCGTGCAAGCGCACTCGTGGTTGTTGTCGCACTTCCCCGAGCAGGGCCAAGACGATGTCTATGGGGCCAACCGCGACGCGGTGGTAGCAGCGGTCATTCTTCCCCGCGGCAAGGCTGTGCGCACTGCTGACGGGTTCCGCCTGGAAGGAGTCTGGCCATTCGGCTCCGGCTGCGAACGATCCGATTGGCTGTTGCTCGGCGCGATGGTGTTCGATGCCGACGGCAACGAGATCGACCAGGGCGACTTCATCGTGCCGACTTCGTCGGTGACGCTCAAGGACGACTGGTTCGTCAGCGGCCTGGCGGGTACGGGGTCGTGCACGATGGTGGTCGATGGCCTCGATGTGCCCGCCCACCGGTTCTTGTCGATGCCTGGCCTGATCATGGGCAACACCCCCGGCGCCAACCTGCACAACGACGACTGGGTGGTTCGTTGTGCACCGGTTCCAGTGCTGACCATCGCCCTGTGCGGCGGAGCGATCGGCATCGCCAAGCAGGCACTCGCCGACTTCCCGTCGGTGATCAAGGGTAAGACCATCGCCTACACCGCCGACCCGCAGGACCTCCACTCGTTCACGCACATTCGCCTCGGCGACGCCGCCTCACGGATACGCGAGGGTGAGTTGTTGCTCTACGCCGTCGCCGATGAACTCGACGCGACGGGTCAGGCCGGTGGCGAGGTGCCGCTCCTGCGACGCGCCGAGATGCGCAACGACTGTGCCGTCGCAGTTCGTCGACTGCTCGAAGGCGTCGAGATCCTGTTCCGCGAGTCCGGCGCCACCGGCGTGCGCACCTCGAGCCCCATCAACCGTGCGCTGGCCGACATCCAGACCACCAACAATCACGGTCTGATGAAGCTCGAGACCAACCAGGAGATGTACGGCCGCCTGCTGCTGGGTTTGGAACCGAACACGCCACTGATCTGACGCCTCACTGTGAGCCAAGGTTTCGAGGGTCGCGTCGTTGTCGTCAGCGTCGCAGCACGCAGCTTCGGTCTGGCGGTCAGCAACGCGTTCGCATCGGAGGGTGCTCGTGTGGCCGCCGTCGACCTCCGACCTGGGGATGCCCCGGCCGGCGGAATCGGCGTCGAGACCGACGTTGCCGATCAGGTTGCTGTGCAACGTCTCCACGTCAACAACACGCTCGGGCCTGGTGACCGGCCAATTCCTCGTGGCTGACGGCGGAGCCACGCGCTCGCCCTAGACGTCGCAGTTGGACACCCGCGACCTTGCCTAGAGCCCACGTCGGCGCAAGGGCGTGTCCCGCGCAGAGCATCGACGCGCCTGAGCACCGATCCGATCCGCCGATATGCACCAGTGCTTCGTGGTCCATGTCAGCTCCGGGAGCGACAGGGTTGTTCTATGAGCTGACACGGAACCTCACCCGGTATGACTCCGCGCTGACGCACCGCGAAACCGCCGCTCTGCTCGCCGGCTTGGCGCCCGAGACTCCGTTGATCTAGACCTCGATGGTGGCCATGCCTTCCGAGCCCCTGTGGGCGCCGACGCCCGAGACGATCGCCGGCACGAACATCGGCCGGTTCGTCACCTGGCTCGGCGAGCGAGGCATCGGCAGGTTCGATTCGTACGAGGCACTGCGGCAGTGGTCGGTCGACGACATCGCCGGTTTCTGGGCGGCGGTCTGGCAATTCTTCGACGTGCAAGCGAGCGTGCAGTACTCCGCTGTACTCGACTCGGTGACGATGCCGGGGACCAAATGGTTGACCGGTGCCCGACTGAACTACGCCGAGCACATCCTTCGCCGCGAGGGGGATCGGCCAGCAATCATCGCTCATTCGCAGACTCGACCAGCGTCGTCGTTGACCTGGGATCAACTGGCCGATCTGGTCGGACGAGCCCGTTCCGGATTGAAGCGTCTCGGGGTGGGCAGCGGTGACTGCGTTGCGGCGTACATGCCGAACGTACCGGAGACGATCATCGCGTTCCTCGCCGCCGCCAGCCTCGGCGCGATTTGGACGAGCTGCGCGCCCGAGTTCGGCGTACAGGCCGTCCTCGACCGGTTCGGACAGGTCGATCCGAAGCTGCTGTTGGTGATCGACGGCTATCGCTACGGCCATCGGGACATCGATCGTCGGGCCGAGGTGCAGGCCATCCGCGATGGCCTGCCGAGCCTGCAAGCCACTGTGTCCTTGCCGTATCTCGGCGATGAGGTTCCGCCCGGCGCGATCAGCTGGACCGACCTGACCGCGGCGGCAGGACGTGTCGAGTTCGAGCAGGTGGCCGCCGATCATCCGCTGTATGTCTTGTATTCGTCGGGCACGACGGGCATGCCCAAACCGATCGTTCACGGCCATGGCGGCATCCTGCTCGAGCATCTCAAGGTGCTGGGCTTGCACGCCGACCTCGGACCTGCCGATCGGTTCTTCTGGTTCACCACGACCGGTTGGATGATGTGGAACTACGTCGTCAGCGGGTTGCTGACCGGCGCAGCAATCGTCACGTTCGATGGAGACCCGGCAGCGCCAACGCTCGACACGTTGTGGGATCTGGCGGCCGCTGCCGAGATCACCTGGTTCGGGGCCAGCGCGCCCTACTACATGGCATGCCGCAAGGCGGGCCTTCGGCCCAACGAACGATTCGATCTGTCGCAGATTCGTGCAGTGGGATCGACCGGCGCACCACTGCCTGCCGACGGATTCCATTGGGTGTACGACAGCGTTGGAAGTGATCTGATGTTGTCGTCGATCAGCGGTGGCACCGACATCTGCTCGGCGTTCGTCGGCGGCTGCCCGATGGTGCCCGTTGTCGCAGGCGAGATCTCCTGCCGCTACCTCGGTGCGGCGGTCGAGGCATTCGACGACGCTGGTCGTTCGGTCGTCGGCGAACAGGGAGAGTTGGTCGTGACCAAGCCGATGCCGTCGATGCCGATCGGGTTCTGGGGAGACGCCGATGGCTCGCGGTACCGGGCCGCGTACTTCGATTCGTATCCAGGTGTGTGGCGCCACGGCGATTGGATCACGCTCGACGATCACGGCAGTTGCGTCATCACCGGTCGCTCCGATGCCACCTTGAATCGTGGCGGCGTGCGCATAGGTACCAGCGAGATCTACAGGGTCGTCGAGGCGGTCGACGGGGTAAACGACAGTCTGATCGTGCACCTCGAGGATGCCAAGGGCGGCGGTTCCGGCGTTCTGGTGCTCTTCGTGGCATTGAGCGGTGACGTGCAGTTCGACGACCTGGTCGACCCGATCAGGCGGGCGCTGCGCAGCAACCTCTCACCGCGGCACGTGCCCGACGAGATCCATCCGCTGCCCTCGATCCCCACCACGTTGTCCGGCAAGAAGCTGGAGCTACCCGTGAAGAAGATCCTCCGCGGCGCCGATCCCGATTCCGTGGCCAGCCGTGGAGCTCTGAAGAACCCCGAATCCCTCGACGCTGTCACCGAAGTCGCCCGAGCCCGTCTCTAACCCGTGCGAGTGTTTGCGTCCCGGCGTGCCGCAGACGAGTGTTTCAAGCGCACCCGGGTGCGCCGCAGACACTCGGATGGCCCGCCGCGGGCCGGAAACACTCGGATGGGGTTGGTCAGGTGGTGAGGTTTTCGATGACGATGGCGATTCCTTGGCCGACGCCGATGCACATCGCCGCCAGGCCATAGCGCCCGCCGGTACGGCGCAGATGGTGAGCCAACGTGGTGACGATTCGCACTCCGGAGGCACCCAAGGGGTGACCGATGGCAATCGCGCCACCTTGCTGGTTGACAATTGCGGGATCGAGTTCGGGCCACTCGCGCAGACATGCCAACGACTGCGCGGCAAACGCCTCGTTGAGCTCGACCGCCGTGAGATCGCCCCAACCGATCCCCGCCCGCGTCAGCGCTGTGCGTGCGGCTTCGACCGGGCCGATCCCGTAGAGGTGTGGCTCGACACCGCTGGTTGCCCTGCTGACGATTCGCGCCATCGGCGTGGTCTGTGACAACTCGACACCTCGCGGCGACATCACCATCATCGCCGCGGCACCGTCGTTCATCGGTGAAGCGTTGCCTGCCGTGACCGAGCCGCCTTGCTTGAACACCGGCTTCAATTTGCCCAGCGTTTCCATCGATGATTCCGGTCGAATGCACTCGTCTCGTTCGAGAGGAGCGTCGACAACCTGCACCGTCTCTGCGGCGAAGTTGCCGGCCGCCCACGCGGCCGCTGCTCGATGATGCGAGCCCACCGCGAACGCATCTTGTTCATCTCGCGAAATCGAGTACTTGTCGGCCAACACCTCGGCACCCTCGCCGAGCGAGATCGTCCATTCCCCCGGCATCTTCGGGTTGACCATGCGCCAGCCGAGCGCCGAGTTCCACATCTGTTCGTGTTTGGTCGGGAAGGCCTTCGACGGCTTCAGCACGACCCACGGGGCCCGGGTCATGCTCTCGACCCCGCACGCAATGGTGATGTCGGCGTCGCCCACTGCGACCGTGCGCGACGCTCCGAAGATCGCCTCGATACCGCTGCCGCACAACCGGTTGACGGTCGCCGCTGGAATCGTGGTCGGTAGCCCGGCCAGCAGCAGGGCCATGCGGCCGACGTTGCGGTTGTCCTCGCCGGCGCCGTTGGCATCGCCGGCATACACCTCGTCGATCGACGCAGGGTCGAGTGATGGCGAGCGCTCGACGATGGCCCGAACCGCTCCGGCCAACAAGTCGTCGGGGCGCACACCGGCGAGCCCGCCGCCAATGCGTCCCAGAGGTGTGCGCACGGCATCGACGATGAAGGCTTCGCTGCTCATGGTCGCTCTCCTTCGTAGGCCCGTTCCAGGATGCCGAGCAGGTCGGCCTCGGTGACTGGACGCGGGTTGACGGTGATCTCCTCGGCAGCCGCACGCGCTGCTCCGGCCAGGTCGTCGCGCTTCAGCAAACCATCGTGTCCATTGAGATCGGCCAGCCGGGTTGGCACGTTGCTGGCGACAGCCAGGTCCCACAGCGCAGACGCAGGATTTCCTCCCGGCGCGCCCAGCGCAGCGGCCAGCCTGCCCATCTCGTCGGATAGCGCCGGACCGTTGAAGGCGATGGCGTGCGCCAAGATGACCGAGTGCGCATCGGCGTGCACCAAGTTGAACCGGCCACCCAACACGTGACACAGCTTGTGATGCAGGCCAGCGGCTGTCGTGCCGAGGGCGACGCCACTGAGGTAGGCACCGTACAACAGCGTACCGCGGGCATCGACATCGCCCGGCGAAGCCATCACCGTCGGCAGCGAGTCATGTATGGCACGCACACCCTCGAGCGCCAACACCGATGTGATGGGATTGTGCCCTGGTGCGTAGAGCGACTCGACCGAGTGAGCAAGAGCGTTGAACGCCGAAGGCCCGGTGACCTGCGGCGGCAGACCGACGGTGAGCTCTGGGTCGTAGACAACGGTCTTCGGTTGCACGATCGGGTTCTTGCCGGTCTGCTTGTGGCGTCCCCCGGTGAGCCCGTAGATCGCCGTCTGTTCGCTTCCCGCGTAGGTTGTGGGCACAGCGAGGATCGGTACTGCGTTGCTCAGGGCCAGAGCCTTGGCGAGACCTGTCGACGAACCGCCTCCAATGCACACCACGCAGTCGATGTTCGCCTCGGTCGCCGCCGCACGGGCTCGTTCGGCAAGCTCGACGGGCACGTGCTGAGCAACCTCTTCCCACGCCAGCGCCAGCCGGGACCCGAGTTGCGCCGTGACCGCCGCAGCAGGCGCCGTCGCGGCCCAATCGGAGATCAGCATCACCCGCTGTCCCCCGAGACGCTCGACCTCAGCGCCGACCTCGGCCAGCCGACCGGCACCGAACACGATGCGCGCCGGCAGTTGGTCGTAGGTGAACGGGTTCATGCCGCCTGCAGCGCGCGCAACGTGTCGAGCTCGACATCGGTCGGTTCGTCGGTCGTGGTCAACTGATCGCTGAACCGAACCGCCCATCCCGTCGCCGCCACCACCTGCTCGCGAGTAATGCCCGGGTGCAAGGCAACGACCACCAACTCGCATGTGTCGGGATCGGGCTCCATCACGGCGAGGTCGGTGATGACCCACTTCGGTCCGCCACCGCGCAGGCCGAACCGCTCGCGATCACCCTTGCCGTCGCCGTAACCGATCGACGTGCGAAAATCGCAGCGCTCGACGAAGGCCCGCGCCGATTGGCGCATGATCACCATCACCGCGCCAGCGGACGCGGCGATCTCCGGAGCGCCACCCGCACCGGGCAGACGGATCTTCGGCGATTCGTACGAGCCGATGACCGTGGAGTTGATGTTGGCGAACTTGTCGAGTTGGGCACCACTGAGGAAGCCGATGTCGATACGGCCGGCCTGCAGCCAGTAGGCGAAGATCTCGGGAACGCTGACCACGGCATCGCTGGTCTCGGCGAGTTCACCGTCGCCGATCGACAGCGGCAGCCGCGTTGGCTTGGTATCGATGCAACCGGACTCGTAGATCAACACCGGCTCGATCGGATACAGACGGCGGGCCAAGTTGGCTGCTGTAGACGGCAGGCCGATACCGACGAAGCATTGCCGTTTGTCGGCAGCGGCCAGTGTCCCGAGTTGGCGGGCGGCGTTGACGATCATCAGTTCGTCGGTGGTGTACTCGGCCATCAGATGCCCACGCTTCCGCAATACTCGGTGAAGTCCGCTGTGCCCACGACGTGCTTGTCGATCCAGGCAGTGAAGGAGTCGCGGTCTTTCGATATCGCATCCCACGCCTTGTAGAACGCGTTGTCGCGCGTCGTGAAGCCCATAGCAAAGCTCGGGTGGGCGCCACCCGGGACGGGACACACCGCGCTGACGACCCACGATGGCAGCACGATCGCACCGGGCACCGGCGGCAGCTCGTCGACGATCTCCTCGACGGTCACGATCGACCGTTTCGAGGCCAGCACTGCTTCTTTCTGCACGCCGAGCAGTCCCCAGATCTGCACGTTGCCGGCTCGATCGGCGCGCTGGGCGTGGATGATCCCGACATCGGGATTGATCGCCGGCACGGCGGCCAACACCTCGCCGGTGAAGGGGCACTCGACGGTCTTGATCGTGCTGGTGTGCTTCGGCAGATCAGTGCCGATGTAGCCGCGCAGGATGCCGAAGGGCAGTCCTGCCGCACCGGCCGCATATCGAGTGGCCATGCCGGCATGGCTGTGCTCCTCGATCTCGAGCGGATGCGGCCATTGGTTCTCGACGGCGTCGCGGAACCGTTGCAGCGAGCCGACGCCGGGGTTGCCACCCCACGAGAAGGTGAGCTTGGTGACGCATCCGGAACCGATCAACTGGTCGTAGACCATGTCGGGGGTCATCCGGACGAGATGGAGATTGCGACGCTCCTGGCGGATGATCTCGTGCCCGGCAGCGTGCGGGATGAGATGCGTGAACCCCTCGAGCGCCAGCGTGTCGCCGTCGTGCACATACTCGGCCACGGCGTCGCGTAACGACGTGATCACAGGTGCACCTTTCCCGCGATCAAGGAGGGAGCAGCCGAAGCGAAGCGGAGGCCAGTCCCGACCATCATCTGGGGTACCAGGGTGGGATCTGGGCGTCGACGTTGATCCAAATGCTCTTCGCCTCGGTGTACTCTCGCATCGCCTCGAATCCCATCTCGCGGCCGTAACCGCTGAGTCCGGTTCCACCGAACGGTGACGCCGGACTGACCCGCTTGTATGAATTGACCCAGATCATGCCGCTGCGCATCGCCCCAGCCATGCGGTGAGCACGCGACAGGTTCTGAGTCCACAGCCCGCCACCCAGGCCGTAGTCGGTGCTGTTGGCGATGGCCAACGCCTCATCGTCGTCGGCAAACGTCGACACGGTGACGAACGGCCCGAAGACTTCCTCCTGGCACACCCGATCACCGGGTTTGGCGCGCACGATCGTCGGCTCGATGTAACAGCCGTTGGCCAGCGCAGGGTCGTCGGGGGCCTTGCCACCGGTGATGATCTCGCCGCCCTCATCGATCGCGACCTTCACATAGCTGACGACCCGATCGCGGTGCATGGGCGAGGTCAGCGGCCCCATCTCGGTGGTCGGATCCAGTGGGTTGCCGAGCTTGATCGACTTCGCCAGGCCGACGAAGCGCTCGAGGAACTGGTCGGCAATCTTTTCGTGCAGCAGCAGCCGCGATCCGGCAATGCAGGCCTGACCTTGGTTGTGGAAGATGGCGAAAGCGCTACCACCGACGGCCGCGGGGATGATCGCGTCTTCGAAGACGATGTTGGCGCCCTTGCCGCCGAGCTCGAGCTGCACACGCTTCAGGTTGGAGGCGGAATACTCGACGATGCGCCTGCCAGTTGCCGTGGACCCGGTGAACGCTATCTTGGCGACGTCGGGGTGGGTTGCCAGCCGCTCGCCGGCGCCCGCACCGAAGCCGGGCACCATGTTGACGACGCCTGCCGGGAAGCCGACCTCGGTCATAAGCTCGGCAAGTCGCAACGACGACAGTGGTGTCAGCTCGCTGGGCTTCAGCACCACCGTGTTGCCAGCGGCGAGCGCCGGGCCCATCTTCCACGAGCAGAACATCAGCGGAAAGTTCCACGGCACGATCTGGCCGACGACACCCAGGGGCTCGCGTTGTACGTAGTTCAAGAACCCCGGCTCGACAGGTATGACGTCGCCCTGCAGTTTGTCGGCCATGCCCCCGAAGTACCGGAAACAGGCGGCGGTCCGCGGCACGTCGAGCTTGCGGGCATCACTGATCGGGTGACCGGTGTCGAGGCTCTCCAACTGCGCCAGTTCTTCACCGTGAGCTTCGATCGCGTCGGCGAGTCTCAGCAGTAGGCGTCCTCGCTCGGCAGCGGCCATCTTCCGCCACGCCGGGAACGCGGCAGAAGCCGCATCGACGGCACGATCGACGTCGTCAGCTCGCGCTTCGGCGATCTCGGTGATCACCGAGCAGTCGTGCGGGTTGATGACCTCGATGGTCGCGCCGCTCACGGAGTCGACGAACTGGCCGCCGATGAACAGCTGATTGCGCATCAGAAATCGACGGGATACACGCTGGCCTTGCCCGTGCGGATCATCTCCGGCAGCTCCGGCGAAGCGTTCTCCCACACCAGCAGCATCGAACGCTTGGCGCTGTATCCCTGATGTCGGATGTCGCTCGGCATCGCCGCAACGTCGCCGGCCTTCATAGTGACCTTGCTGCGTGGAGCACCCGAGTCGCGATCCTGCACATCCCACACGATCTCGTCACTGAGCTGCACGAACCACTCGACACGGTCGTTGCCGTGGAACACAGGCAGCATGTACTCCTCGCTGGTCGGGCAGTACAGGCTGGCCTTGCACACGCTGACGACGCTGGGGTTCCATGTGACGTCGCTGCGGCTGATGTACTTGTACAGGTTGTAGGCGGCGACCTCGTCCTCGAAGCCAGGCTCTGGATACACCTCGGGCTCGTCCTGCGGCACGTCCGCGAACATACGGTTGACGGGGTGCGTCTCATCAGTGCGGACCTGCTCATCGCCGGGCACGCTGACCATGCGATTCGCAGCGACTCGTCGCCGGGTGATGGCTTCGGTGTTGTTGCCGTCCTTGACTCCGAAGGGCTTGTCGGTCTCGGCCGGGCTGGCGAACGGGTCGAATGAAGCATTCGTCCAATCGTCGAGCATCGCCTTGAACGTCTCGCGGATGAGCGGTGTGTCGAAGTTCTCGGTGTGGTCGAGTTCGGCCTTGCGGTAGGCGTCGTTGAAACGTCCGGCGAACATGTCGACGGTGCCGTAGTGATTCACGGTGCCGAACACGCTGTCGAAGTTGACGGTCCCGTAGAAGAAGTCCCAGGCAACATCGCGCTGCAACGCGCGGAGGAACACATCGGCACTGAGCACATGCTTGCCAGTCGGCCACGTGATGTGCACGAAGTACTCGTCGCGGGAGAAGTGGAACGCGCCGAGGCTGAACTCGCGGTAGCCCTGAGCGTTTGGATCGGTCGATTGAACGTCGGTCAGTGTCATGTCAGTGGTTCCTATTCCCTCAGGATTTGGCTCAGCTCAAACAGATGTCGGCCCAGCGCTCGACAGTGTCGTCGCCGAGGATGGTTTGCAACAGGACGACGCTGGGCGCCGAAGCGCTCATGCGATAGGCGGCGTTGGCTGGCAGGAGGGCCTGATGCCCTTTGCGCAGGACGATTCGACCCATCTTCTTGCCGGCAGGCTCGCCGTCGATGCGAACGGAGCCCTCCTTGTCGGCGGGAACGGCCGGTGAGTCGAGCTTGACCAGTTCGATGGTGACCTCACCATCCATGCACAGCGGGAACTCGTCGTGAGCGCACGTGCGCCACTCGCTGGTGCCTTCGGCGCGGATGGCCTCGAGCACATACTGCATGTTCTTGCCGACAGCGACTTTCTCCCACGGCTTCGACGAGTTGGCGACCTCGAAGATGTTGGAGAACGCGTAGTTCTTGGCCTGGTCGGCGATCAGTTCGATGCCGCCCTTGTCGTAGTCGGCGAGCGACCCGAACTTTGTGACGTACTTGGTCACGCAACCCCCTCAAATGTTCGCATTGCGCACACTCGTGCGATATGTGAACATTGTCGCGGGAGGAGCGCTCAATGTCAAGCAGCAAGGCGTCAAGTGACAGCCCGGAACGAGACTACGTCCAATCGTTGAGCCGGGGCCTTACCGTGCTGCAGGCCTTCAACGCCGAGCGGCCGGCCATGACGCTTGCCGACATGTCTCGCGCCACCGGCCTCACCCGGGCCACGGCCCGCAGGTTGCTGCACACCCTTGTAACCCTCGGCTTCGTGTACACCGACGGACGAACGTTCGAGCTCGCACCACGCGTGCTCGACCTCGGCTTTGCCTATGTCTCGTCGCTGCAACTCCCCGACATTGCCCAACCGTTCATGGAAGCGCTGTCGGATCGTGTTCACGAAAGCGTCTCGGCCTCAGTGCTCGACGGTGCCCAGATCGTGTACGTGGCCCGAGTCAACACGCAACGAATCATGGGCATCTCGCTGGCCATCGGCTCGCGCCTGCCGGCAGCATGGACGTCGATGGGCCGGGTGCTGCTCGCCGGTCTGACCGACCCTCAGCTCGACGAGTTTCTCGACGGCCTGGTCGTCAGCGAGCTGACAGCTCAATCGATCACCGATGTCGATGCACTGCGATCCGAGATCCAGACAGTGCGCGTCCAGGGCTACGCCCTGGTCGATCAGGAGCTGGAGATGGGAATCAGGTCCGTCGCCGCGCCGTTGCGGGATCGTCGCGGGCGAACGCTTGCGGCAATCAACGTCGGCACCCACGCGGCGCGGGTAACGCTGAAGGAGTTGCGTGGGGTCATCTTGCCGAACCTCCTCACCACGGCGCGCAGCATCGAGAGTCAGCTGGCCAAGCGGTGACCGAGTCAACGCATCCACTGATTGGCCGAGTGGAGGTTCTCGTCGATCACCTGCGTCGTCGCGGCATCGATGTGACGACGGGCGCGGTGATCGATGCCTTCACAGCGCTGACGCACCTACCGCTCGAGGAACCCCAGTCGGTGAAGGCCGGACTGCGGGCGACACTCGTGAAGAACTCGGACCCCACGGGCGAGTTCGATCGTGCGTTTCGCGCAGTCTTCGCCGGCGTCGCTTCAATCGACGTGCGGGATGATGCTCCGAACCTACAGGAGGAATTGCCGGTCGTCAGTCCCGGTGAACTGTCGAGCGCCTTGCTGCACGCAATGCAGCAGGGCGACGACGCGCAAATCGCGTTCCTCGCCCAGCAGGCGGTGGACGCATTGGCCGGGTTCGACGACGATGCCGAGCACAGCGAGCGCTACTACCTCCACAAGGTGATGCGGGCCATCGACCTGTCGCGCATGCTCAGCGCCGCCATGCAACAGCTACGCCGCGAGGGTGACCTGACCGAGCTCGAGTTGATGCTGGCGCGCAACGAGTTCACAGAGATGCTCGAACACTTTCGTCGACGCCTCGCTGCCGAGATCGCGGCGCGCATGACGGCCGGACGTGTGGGCCACGCCGACGTCGAGATCGGTACGGCCCTGGCCGACCGCGACATGCTGCAGCTCTCATCGCTGGAGCTCAGCGAGCTTCGCCGTGTGGTGCAACCACTCGCCCGTCAACTGGCAGCGCGCATCAGCAGCCACCGCCGCCTACGCAGTACCGGACGACTTGATCCCCGCCGCACCGTTCGGCGCTCACTACAGGCAGGCGGAGTGCCGCTCGACGTCGTGATGCGGCGTCGACACCCCCATCGCCCCGATCTGGTGCTCCTGTGCGACGTCAGCGGATCGGTGGCCGAGTTCGCCCAGTTCACATTCACGCTCGTGCACGCACTGCACGACGAACTACGGAGAGTGCGCAGCTTTGCGTTCGTCGACGGCATCGCCGAGGTGACCGACCTCTTCGAAACGGCACAGCACGAGATCCACGTCAACCGTTTCGTAGAACGACGCGGCGTGCTGGGCAACGACGGCCACAGCGACTACGGCCAAGCCTTCACCCGGTTCGTCGAGCACCATCTCGCCGATGCCGTTTCGTCGCGATCGACGGTGATCATCTGCGGCGATGCGCGCACGAACTATCGCCCCGATGGCGCGGAGGCACTGCGCGCCATTGCCGACCACGCTCGACGTGTGTTCTGGTTGAATCCCGAGGCCGAGGAGGAGTGGGGCGCGACCGATTCAGCGATGGACGACTATCGGGCGTACTGCCGCGGAGCGTTCGAGGTTCGCTCGCTTCGACAGTTGGGCGACGTGATCGCCTCATTGGTGTGAGTGCTCAGAGACCCTTGGCCTGAACCTCGACGAACCCGGCTGCGGCAAAGTCACTGTCGAACGCCAGTGCCTCGCGGAGCCGACGATCCTTCATCACTCGGAAGCTCGTCGCGTCGACGTAGGAGTACACGCGCTCGTCGTGTCGTCGCAGCCAAGCCCAAGCGTGATCCGACTGCTCGGAGGTGACCCGATGCTGAACCAGCCGCCCTTGATCAGTCAACAGGTCGACGCGATTCAAGAACGCAATCGCAGTCGAATGACTGTCCTTTCGGCGCAGAAAGGTCCATGTCTCACCAACGACCAGATCGGTGGTCAGCACCTGCTCAGAGTGTCCGAGGCGCCGGAGCATAGCCAACGCGTCGGCGTGTCGGCCGTCCCCAGGCAGTGACCAGGCGACCCACCAACCCGTGTCGGCAAACTTCATGAGCGATAGACGACGTCGTCGATTTCGCCGGGCGCCGTCCTCGCGGTTGAATCGGCGAAACCGGCCAGGCGCACCCACGGATCATCGACCTCGACGGCCTCCTCGGGAAGCACCGCTTGAAGACCGCGACGTATGACCTCCGACTTGGAGACTCCGGTGCGCTTAGCCTCCGCAGCGGCGCGAACATCGAGCTCCTCGGTGATCGTGATGGTGATCGTCTTCACGCCGGCAATGATACATCGTATACGTCACGGTTCATACATAGTCGCCCCACCACGTCGGGCGATCAGGATCTAACCTTGATCACATGAATGATCCCGTCCTTCAGGAGATTCCTTTGGGGTTCCAGTGGGCGACGGTCGACCCGTTCCTGTTCTGCGTCCACCACCTCGACCTCTACCCCGCCGGCAATGGGCAGTTCGGACCTGATCCGGCATCGCTCGCCGGCCGCGAGATCGGCAACGACTTCGAGCCTCGCCATGGATGGCGGATGTATCACGGCTCCGAGGTCCCCGGGTTCCCCCAGCATCCACACCGTGGCTTCGAGACCGTCACCCTGGTCCGCAAAGGACTGATCGACCACTCCGACTCGCTCGGTGCCGCAGCGCGGTTCGGTCGCGGCGATACACAATGGCTCACTGCCGGCTCCGGCATCGTGCACAGCGAAATGTTCCCGCTGGTCGACACCGTCGAGCCCAACCCGGCGGAACTGTTCCAGATCTGGCTCAACCTTCCGGCGGTCGACAAGATGGTCGAGCCCTACTTCACGATGTTGTGGGCACCGGATATCCCGGTCGTGGAGTTCGACGGTGGCGCCGTCACGGTTGTCGCCGGCACGCTTGGCGACGCCAAACCGGCGTCGCCTCCGCCGAATTCGTGGGCGTCGCGCGATGACGCCGAGGTGGCGATCTGGGTGCTGCGCCTCGACGCCGGCGCGTCGTGGACGATGCCGTCGACCGTCCACCCTGATGTGCTTCGGACGCTGTACTTCTTCGAGGGCGACAGCCTCTCGATCGGCGATCATCAACTGGCCGCGTCGACAGGTGCCGTGGTTCGCAGCGATGACGACGTCGAGGTGCGCGCTGGCGGCACCGCCGTCGAATGCCTTGTGTTGCAAGGTCGACCGATTGGCGAACCTGTCGCCCGATACGGTCCGTTCGTGATGAACAGCCAGGCCGAGATCGAGCAGGCCTTCGCCGACTACCGACGAACCGGCTTCGGTGGTTGGCCGTGGGATCTCGACGGTCCGGTGCACGGTGCTGAACCGGTTCGATTCGCCCGACACCCTGGTGGGCTGGTCGAGCATCCCGAATGACGACACCGACCGTCACGCTCACGTTCGACAACGGCCCGACCCCGGGCATCACCGAGCCGGTGCTCGACCTGCTCGCCGCACACGGAGTGCCCGCCACGTTCTTTACGATCGGGCACAAGCTGGCGACCGCCGGGGGTCGAAAGCTGGGCCGGAGAATCGTCGCCGAGGGTCACCAGTTGGGTGGACACACATGGAGTCACGCCATCCAGTTCGGCGTCGCCAAAGACACGGTGGTCACCGACGAACTGGCGCGCACGCAGGCCGCGGTCGATGAGGCCGGCGGCGACGGACGGCTGTTTCGTCCCTACGGCGCCGGCGGTGTGATCGACGACAGGCTGATGAGCCCATTCGGCGCCAGCACCCTGTGCTCGCTCGGGTACACGTGCGTCCTGTGGAACGTGCTGCCTGGCGACTGGCGCGACCCCATTTGCTGGGTCGATCAAGCGCTCACCGACATTGGTCGGCATCCGTGGTCGGTGGTCGTGCTGCACGATGTCGTCGACGCCGCACTCCCCCGGCTCGACGAGTTTCTCACGACCGCCGCGACTTGCAATGCGACATGGTCACAAGAATTTCCCGATGAGTGCACCCCGATCCGCGGCGGCTCGCCGACCTCATCGTTCGACAATCTCTGCGCATCGAACTGATCACGTACGCTCGCCGACATGGAGTTGCACTACGCCACGATCTGGGAATCGATCGCCGACGTCATCCCGGATGCGACCGCCGTCGTGCACGGCGACACGGTCCGGACCTGGGGAGAGTACGACGAGCGGGCGGCACGACTCGCCGCCGCATACGCCGCAGCCGGTCTCGGTCACGACTCCAAGATCGGGTTGTACATGTACAACGGCAACGAGTACCTCGAGGCCCAATACGCCGGTTTCAAGGTTCGCGGCGTACCGATCAACGTCAACTACCGCTATCTCGACGACGAGTTGTGGTACCTGCTCGACAACGCAGACGCCGAGGCGCTGGTGTTCCACGCGTCGCTCGGTGATCGAGTCGCCCAGGTCGTGGACCGACTTCCCGAACTCAAGCTGCTGATCGAGGTCGACGACGGAGGCACCGGCCAGGTCGACGGTGCTGTCAGGTACGACGACGTGCTCGCGGACAACGAGCCGATGGAGCGCATCGTCCGCAGCGAGGACGACATCTACATGCTGTACACCGGAGGCACCACCGGCATGCCGAAAGGTGTGATGTACGACATGGCGTCGCATGTCGGCCTGTTCCTGCAATCCGGATTTCCGTTCCTCGGCCAACGCGTGCCGCGCGGCGCCGACGAGGTCGCCCCGCTCGTTCAGGAAATCACCGAGGCGGGCAATCGGATGATCGCCATTCCGTGTGCACCGTTGATGCATGGCACCGGGCTGTGGCTCGGCGCGTTCGCCTCGCACCTCACCGGTGGCGAGGTCATCACCTTGACCAGTCGCACGCTTGATCCTCACGAGGTGTTGGGCACCGTGCAAGCGCGCCGGGCGACGTCGTTGGTCATCGTCGGCGATGCCTTCGCCAAGCCGCTCGTCGCCGCGATCGACGAAGCCGCTGCGAACGGTCGACCGTACGACCTGTCGAGCATCGGGGTGATCCTGTCGTCGGGTGTGATGTGGACGACCGAAGTCAAAGAGCAGCTTCTGGAACGGCTGCCGCACGTCGTGCTGTTCGACGCCATTGGTTCCACTGAGGGCTCGATGGGCAACCAGATGAGTACCCGCGGCGGGTCGACCGAGACGGCCAAGTTCACCCAGAATCCGACCACCAAGGTCTTCACCGAGGATGGCCGCGAGGTTGAGCCCGGCTCAGACGAGATCGGCATGGTCGCCGCAGGCGGTTTCGTGCCATTGGGCTACTTCAAGGACCCCGACAAGTCGGCGCGAACCTTCCGAACGATCGACGGGGTGCGCTACGCGTTCCCAGGTGACCTCGCCCAGGTCGCGACCGACGGCACGCTGATTTTCCTCGGTCGGGGCAACCAAGTCATCAACTCTGGTGGCGAGAAGATCTTCCCCGAGGAGGTCGAAGAAGCGGTCAAGCGTGTACCCGGCGTTCTCGACTGCTTGGTTGTCGGCGTCGCTGATGAACGATTCGGCCAAGCCGTCACCGCCATCGCTGCCACCGACGGCACTGCACTCGACGAAGCCGACGTGATCGCTCATGTCAAGACTCAACTGGCGCGTTACAAGGCGCCGAAGCGGGTCGTCTTCGTCAAGGAGGTGCCGCGTGCCCCCAACGGCAAGGCCGACTACGCCGCCGCCAGGCAGTACGCACGCGACGCCCTCGACCTCACATGAGCGCGGCGCACGCAGCGTTTGATGACTGTGGCCCCGAATGGGGGCGCGAGTCATCAGGCGCCATGCAAGCGAGCGCGATTAGCGCTGCAGTTTGGACTGCAGGAACTCGATGACGCGCTGCACCGACGCCTCGTCGCGTTGCTCAGTGAGCACCGAGTGGTCGCGCTTCGACGTACTGGGGAGTGCGACTTCGATGAACGCATCACCGAGCAACGCCCGCAGCAACTCGAAGCGGGTCCCGACAAGCTTGTCCTGATCGAATCGCAAGCCCAGCACCTCGCACCCGAGGGCGGCACGTTCGGCTACCCGCTGCGCATCGGCAGGCGAGAGGTTGATGTCAGCGTGTCTGGCCGGCTTGCCGAGGGCGAACGGCAACGACGGTTGGCTGAGCACGGGCGCCACCATCACCGCGTCAACCATCATCCCCAAGGCGAACCCGCCACTGAAGCACATGCCGACGGCACCAACGCCCGGGCCGCCGACCGAGGCGTGCAGGTCAGTTGCCAGGGCCCGCAGCCAGGTGATGATCGGCGATGTTCGTTGCAGCGCCCAGTGCGTGAATTCGCGAGCGACGCACACCTTCAACATCGATGCAGCTCCGTACGGGCCGGACACAGCCCGCCCAGGCGTGCCGACGAGTGACGGCATGACGACTGTGAAACCGCTCGACACGAGATCGTTGGCGAATGCAGCGACCTTCGGGGTGATGCCGGGGATCTCGTGGATGACGATCACCCCGGGACCCGATCCGCGGCGGAACACGGTGCGAGTCCGTCCGTCGGCGGTGAACTCGCTGCGCCCCCATCCGTCGAGCGCGTTGGTCATGCCCATTGTCTGATCGCTTCCCACGCCCGCTCGGCCAGCGACTCGGTGGCCGTTTTGAAGGTCGCAATGTCGACCTCGCCCGCATCACCCATCGCACCGTTCACATAGCGTGAATACACCCCCTCGCTGATGACCGCAAGTCGCCAGCACCCGAAGGCGATGTAGTAGTCGATCCCGCTGACGTCGCGTCCCGTACGTCGTGCGTAGCGCTCGACGAGATCGGGGTAGGCCGTGAACCCACCGGCCGGAGTCGGATCGTTGCCGCGCAGTGCAGCGGGGTCGCCGTTGTACCAGTAGACGCCAAGGTAGCCGAGATCAGCCAACGGGTCACCTAGCGTGCACAGTTCCCAATCGAGCACAGCATTGATGGTGCCGCGATCCACATCGATCAGGCAGTTTCCGAAACGGAAGTCACCATGGGTGATCGATACCCCATGCTGGTCCGGGAGATGGTCGCGCAATCGGCGAGCGACATCGTCGATGGCTGCGAGTTCGCGGGTCTTGGATTGCTCCCACTGCATCGACCACCGCTTGACCTGTCGTTCGACGTACCCGCCGCGCTTGGCCAGATCACCCAACCCGACCTCGTCGACGTCGACAGCATGCAGGTCGGCCAGCACATCGACGAGGTGTTCGCTGACGCCTGGTCGCAAAGCAATCGGCAGTTCGACTGCACGCTCGGGGCTGTCGAGCACGACACCGTCGACGTAACTCATCACGTAGAACGGAGCGCCGTTGACCTCGCTGTCCGTGCACAGTCCGAGCGCCACAGGCACCGGGACTGCCGTGCGGCCGACCGCTGAAATGATGCGATGCTCGCGCCCCATGTCGTGCGCCGTTGGCAGCACCTGGGCGAGCGGAGGACGGCGCAGCACGTATCGCTGACCGTTGCTATCAGTGACCGCGTACGTCAGGTTGGAGCGACCACCCGCAATCAGCGCGAACTCGAACGGCGAACTGGCCCCGGCAATGTTCGCGTCGAGCCACGAGCTGACCCGATCGCTGTCGATGCCCTGCACAGGCCGACACCGTAACGGTGGTCAGCCCGGTCGGCCGATTCCGACGACCTTGGCCCAGTTGACCGCGGCGATCTTGACGACATCGCCGCTGCGCGGGGCATGGATCAGTGAGCCACCACCGATGTACAAAGCGACGTGGCCGATCGGTGACTTGTAGAAGATGAGGTCGCCCGGCTGAATCTCGCTCTGCGAGACATGCGGGATGGATCCGTACTGCGCGGCCGATTGGTGCGGCAAGGACACGCCGGCCTGACCCCACGCGTACTTGGTCAGACCCGAACAGTCGAAGGCGACACCGGGGGATTCGGCGGCGAACCGATACGGCACACCGAGCTGCCCCATTGCAGCGTTGATGGCAGTCCCGGCCATCCCTGAAACCGGCGGCGCCGAGCTGCCGCCGCCGTTACCAACGCCCGCATCGCCGCCGCCTGCATCGGCCGCTGGTGCTGTGGACCCCGACGAACCACCACCGGTGCCGCCGCCACGAGGCGCCGTTGCTGAAGCGGCCTTCGAACTTGCCGACGACGCCGCGGCCTGCTTCTGCCTGGCGATTTCGGCAGCTGCCGCTGCCTCGGCACGACGTTCGCGCTCCTGCTCGATCAGATCGCCAAGCTCGGCCTGGGCCGACGCCAGCTTCTGCTCGAACTCGCCCTGCAACGTCTGGGCTTCGGCGAGCTTGGAATCGAGCGATGCGACGAGTTCGGCAACCTGCTGCTGCTTGTTGCTGAGCGAGGCCTGCTCCTTGGCAAGGTCTTCAGCCAGAGCCAGCATCTCGTCAGTGCTTCCCGAGCCACTGTCGAGCGCCAACCGAGTGAGCGCATCTTTCTGCTCGGCCTCGCTATATGCCGCGGCGTTGGAGAACAGCGGGCTCAGCTCGAGGGCGCTGCCACTGACGTACTTGTCGACGGCGATATCGCCGAGCACACCGGCAAGCTCGCCGAGGCGAGCCTCTTGCTGGGCGACACGAGCCTGCGAGTCGGCGATCTCCTGATCGAGCTCGGCCTTGCGATCCAGGGCTGCGCCGTAGTCCTCGTCGAGTTGCCCGAGACGATTCTCGAGATTGTCGAGCTGGTCGGCCAGCTGGTCGATCTTCTGTTTCTGGCTGCCGACGGTGGCAGCGCTGGCGACCGTCGCTGAAGCCAACAGGCTGCAGGCCGCAATGACGGCCGCGACAGATCGATGAAGAAGGATGCCCCTGGACCGCATGAGGGCGTCAGCCTACCAATTATTACGAACGGATGTCGAAGCGCCCTTGGATCGGCGGCCCGAACCGCATCCCTACTCCCATTCAATGGTTCCAGGCGGCTTTGACGTGATGTCGTAGGCAACCCGGTTGATCCCGCTCACCTCGTTGATGATGCGGTTCGACATCGTTTCCAATAGGTCGTACGGCAGCCGTGCCCAATCGGCCGTCATTGCGTCGTCGCTGGTCACGGCGCGGATGATGATCGGGTGCCCATACGTCCGCTCATCGCCCATCACCCCGACGGAGCGGATGTCGGCCAGCACCGCGAAGGCTTGCCACAACTCGCGCTCGAGCTCGGCACGGTGGATCTCTTCGCGCACGATCGCGTCGGCATGCTGCAAAATCGCGACGCGGTCGGGCGTGACCTCACCGATGATCCGAACGCCGAGGCCGGGCCCGGGAAACGGCTGCCGCCAGATGATCTCGTCCGGCAAGCCGAGTTCGTGACCGAGTCGGCGGACCTCATCTTTGAACAGCGTGCGCAGTGGTTCGACCAACTTCAAGGTCATGTCGTCAGGCAATCCGCCGACGTTGTGATGGCTCTTGATCACAGCCGCCGAGCCATCGCTGCCACCGCTTTCGACCACGTCGGGATACAGCGTGCCCTGTACCAGGTACTCCGCATCGGTGAGCCCGCCGGTGTTCTCCTCGAAGACCCGCACGAACACCTCGCCGATCGCCTTTCGCTTGGCCTCCGGCTCGGTCACCCCGGCCAGCCGCTCGAAGAAACGGTCGCCGGCGTCGACGTGAATCAGTTCGATGCCCTGATTGCGTCGGAAGGTCTCGACGATCTGGTCGCTCTCACCGCGGCGCATCAGCCCGGTGTCGACATACACGCAGGTGAGCTGATGCCCGATCGCCTTGTGCACCAACGCCGCGGCCACGGCCGAGTCGACTCCTCCGCTCAATCCGCAGATCGCCCGGGCCTCGCCCACCTGAGCACGGATGGCAGCGACCTGGGTGTCGATGATCGAGTCCATGGTCCATGTGGGAGCGCACCCAGCCAGATCGTGAAGGAAGCGCTGCAGCACGACCATGCCGTGAGGCGAGTGGACGACCTCAGGGTGGAACTGCACCCCCCAGATCTTCCGGGAGGCACTCTCCAACGCCGCGACCGGCGCGTCGGCCGTGGAGGCCGTGGCGAGGAACCCCTCCGGCACCCTGGTCACGGCATCGAAGTGGCTCATCCACACGTCGTGCGTCGACGGCAGGTCGTGCAACAGCGCCGTTGGGCCGTCGGCCACTTCCAACTTGGCGCGCCCGTACTCGCCACGCATGCCCCGACCGACCTCGCCGCCGAGTTGCTGAGCGATCAGTTGCGTGCCGTAGCAGATGCCGAAGATGGGGATCCCGAGGTCGTAGATGGCGGGGTCGAGTGATGGAGCCCCGTCGACGTGCACACTCTTCGGACCGCCTGACAGGATCAAAGCCGCCGGCGGATCGGCCGCGACCTCGGCGGCGGTGATGCGATGCGGCACGATCTCGCTGTACACATTGAGTTCGCGGACCCTGCGCGCGATCAGCTGCGCGTACTGCGCTCCGAAGTCGACCACCAACACCGTTTCGCTGCGCTGCACCATTGCGTTCGATGGTACGTGGTGGAGCGGCTGGGGCCTCGCATATTTCGCCGGTGATGTGTGAGGACGTGGCTCGAGGTGCGACGATGGCCCGGTGACAACATTGTGGCGGATCTGTGTGCTGGCAATCGCGCTGACGGTCACAGCGCCTTCGGTGCATGCTGTCGCCACGGCGCCGCCAGCCACTGAACAGCCCACGACGTCGGGGCCGGTGGTCACCAACGACCTCATCCCCGAGAACAACAACATCACCGACTGCATCGGCACGGTCGAGCGACCGAACTGCGGTAGCAAGGCTCGCGCCGACGGTCATACCTATCTGGTGTTCCTAGCCCTTGTCGCCGGGCTGGCGTTCATCGGCTGGCGAATCGCCCGCGGTGTAAAGGCCCGCGACGCCGCCAACCAGTCGGTGCCTTGACCGCGTCATTGGGCGCGAAAGTACGCGGATTGCTCAAATCACCCCCTGAGCCCGCCTGCCCAAATCGCGCCCGACCGCCGGTCGCCTTGCGACAGTCCCCGTCGTCGTTACTTGTGGAACCGTCGAGCGGTACGGTTGCCCGGTGACTCCGGAGGACTTCAAGAAGCACGGCCATCAGCTGATCGATTGGATTGCGGACTACATCGAGAACGTCGAGCAGCAGCGGGTCACATCGCTGGTCGAGCCGGGCGGGATCCGGAGCCAACTGGCCGAACACCCGCCCGCCACGCCCGATGGGTTCGATGCGGTCATGGCTGACACCGATCGGGTCGTGGTCCCAGGCCTGACTCACTGGCAGCATCCCAACTTCTTCGCCTACTTCCCCGCCAACTCCTCGTATCCCGCAATCCTCGGCGATCTCCTGACCGCCGGTCTCGGCGTGCAGGGGATGAGCTGGGTCACCGGCCCGGCATGCACCGAGATCGAAACCCTGATGGTCGACTGGATGCACGAGTTGCTCGGGCTTCCCGAGCAATTCCGGTCGACGAGCGCTGGCGGTGGTGGTGTGATTCACGGCTCGGCCAGCGAGGCCACACTGGCATCGATTCTCGCCGCCCGTTGGCGCATCACTGGCGGCGCCGTCAACCGCGACGGCGACAGCTCGCGGCTGGTCGCGTACGCGACATCACAGGCTCACTCCGGCATCGAGAAGGGTCTGCGCATCGCCGGCATCGGCACGGATCGCCTGCGTATCGTGCCGCACGACGAATCGTTCGCGATGCAGCCGCAGGCGCTGGCAGCGATGATCACCGCTGATCGTGCCGCCGGACTCATCCCATTCTGGGTGAGCTCGGCACACGGCACGACCAGTTCGATGGCCTTCGATCCGACCGTCGAGATCGCCGAGATCGCCCACCGCGAGGGTGTGTGGTTGCACGTCGACGGGGCGATGAGCGGTATCGCCGCACTTGCCCCGGAGCATCGATGGGTCAACGCCGGCCTGGAGCATGCCGACAGCTACTGCACCAATCCGCACAAATGGATGGGGATCAACTTCGACTGCGATCTGTTCTGGACCGCGGATCGTGCGGCCCTGCTCGGCGCGCTGAGCATCCTGCCCGAGTATCTGCGATCACAGGCAGCCGAGAGTGGCGCAGTGATCGACTATCGCGATTGGCAGATTCCGTTGGGACGCCGCTTCCGTTCGCTGAAGCTGTGGTTCCACCTGCGAATCGACGGTGTCCAACCGGTGCAGGAGATGATCCGTGAACACGTTCGGCTGACGCAACTCGTGGCCGAATGGGTCGCCGCCGACCCGCGGTTCGAGATCGTCTCGCCGCACCCGTTGAACCTGCTGTGCCTAGCGGTCCGCGACGGTGATGCCGCCACCGATCGACTGATCGAGCAGGCCAACGCCACGGGCACGGTCTTGTTCACACGAACGGTGCTCGACGGTCGCTCGGTGCTGCGTTTCTCGATCGGCGCACAGGCCACACAGGAACGCCACGTTCGTTCGGCCTGGAGTCTCCTGCAGCAATTGGTGTAGATCAACAGGAAAGCTTCCCCAACTGGTTGCACGCCACGTTTGCCCGTGATTGACTCCGTCGAGTCCCGCCTTGGGCATGACAACCGAGGAGCACCATGAGACATGTTCTCCGAGTGTTCGTCGCGGTCACCACTGTGCTGACCGTCGCATCGCCGGCTTCCGCCGGCTCTCTTCATTCCGCAACGAACGACCGGGCTTTCGTCGAGCGGATGCTGTACGCCACGCCGATCACCGGGTTCGTCGCCTCCGTCGGCAGCGACACGTGGTTCGACTGGAGCACCGACTTCTGTTCGGCACCATTGGTCGGCAATACCGGCCGCTCGTTCAACTTCACCGAAGCATGCCGCCGCCACGACTTCGGGTACCGCAACCTGCGAATACTCGAGCGGCGCTACGGCATCGACTACTGGAACGACACGGAACGCCGACGGGTCGACCAGCAGTTCCTCGCCGACATGAAACACCACTGCTGGTCGCGACCGTGGTACGACGAGCCGACGTGCCTGGCGTGGGCCGCGACGTTCTACTCCGCCGTCAGGCTCGTGGGAGGCACCTAGCCGACTCGCTCACAGTGCGCGTGGCTCTGGGCCGTCGATGCCCAGAGCCACGCGCAGCAACTGGTGCAGCATCCGCGCGGTTGCACCCCAGATGGTCTCGTCGTCGAGCTCGAAGAAGAAGATCGGGCGACGTTGCCCGCCGAAGTCCCAGATCTCCTCACGAAACGTGTCGGCACGGGCCAGTTCCACGAGGGGAACCCACATGATTCGGTCGACCTCATCCGCCGCCGGCGACAGCGTCGGCTTCTGATCCACGGTGGCCACCACCGGCACGATGAAACTGCGGCTGACCATCGTGGCGATCGGGTCGAGGCGACCACGGAGTTGCACGACCGACGGGTCGAGCGCCACCTCCTCGTGGGCCTCGCGCAGCGCCGCCGCCTCGAAGGTTTCACCGGCGTCGACCCGCCCGCCCGGAAAGCTGATCTCACCGCGATGACTCCTGAGCGCCTCCGAACGGCGCGTCAGCAACACCTCGGCCCCGTCGGATCCGTCGGTGATCGCGACCAGCACGGCCGATGACCGCAGGGTGTCGATCGGAGCAATCAGATCGATCGGCACCGCAGTGTTGGCGCGCCGGACAACCGCTGTCACCACGTCGTCGGCCGACAACGAACCCACTCGATCGGCCCAGGGGGCATTGCTGCCATAGCTCCAACCCTGCGGCCGGGGGATCCGCTGGCTGCCACCGCCGCGCCATTGCGAACTAGGCAGTGGGGCTCCAACCACTCTCGACCAGTTGAGCGAGCACGATCGCCATTCCCGCGGTCTTCAGATTGGCCAGCACCTTGCCGGGCGGCTGCTCGCCGCGTTCCCACTCTTCCCACGCGTTTTGCAGCTTGTGGAGATCGGGTGGCGGTGGAACGAACGACATGCGGGTCAGGCTACCGATCATCTCCGCGGGGGCGACGGACGGCGTTGACACCGTTGCCCACCAGTCGCCCGGCAATGCGACCGATCTCGGTGCTGCGCCCACCCTCCGCCGACACGGACGGCGATTTGACACGTTCGGCGAAGTTCGACTGCCACCAGACAAAGCCGTGTACGAAGGCGATGCCGACAACGATGAACCTGGTGCCCGACTCGAGATCGATCCACGGTTGGAAGCCGGCGACGACCTCGAGTGCGATCACGGCAACGTCGACGACCCGATGCACGCGACGATTGATCACTCGAAACGCACCAATCGGGCCGATGGTGATGGCCGCATGGAGCATGATCACTGCACCGACCACACTTGGCACCAGCGGTGTGGGACTTTGCAGCCCGGCCGCAATCATGGCGCCGCCGAGGATGTACTCCACCAACTGATGCATCCAGAACGGACGCTTGGTCGTGCCAGCCATCGTCCGGAGCCTACCGTCGCGAGCCCTTCGGCACCGGAAAAATGCAACGACCTCGGTCGGCGATTTCTCGCAGCACCGAGGCCGTTTGCTTTGGGGGTGTCAGTTGTAACGCTTCAGAGCGTCACATCATTCCCATTCCGGGCATTCCTCCGCCCATGCCGCCACCGCCGGCAGGCATCGCCTGCTTCTTCTCGGGCTTGTCGGCCACCAGACATTCGGTGGTCAGCACCAGAGCGGCGATCGAGGCTGCGTTCTGCAACGCAGCGCGGGTGACCTTGGCAGGATCGATGATGCCGGCCTTGACGAGGTCGACCATTTCACCGGTCGCCGCGTTCATGCCCATCGAGCCCTTTGCGGCCTCGACCTGAGGAACGACGACTGCGCCTTCCATGCCGGCGTTGTCGGCGATGAGCCGGCACGGGGCGGTCAGCGATTCCCACACGGTCTTTGCACCGGTGGCCTCGTCGCCGGTCAAGCTCTCGACGACAGCGAGGACTGCTTTGCGGGCCCGAACCAGGGCGACACCGCCGCCGGCGACAACGCCTTCTTCGATGGCTGCACGAGTTGCCGACACTGCGTCTTCGATGCGGTGCTTCTTCTCCTTCAGCTCCACCTCGGTGGCTGCGCCGACCTTGATGACCGCAACGCCGCCGGCGAGCTTGGCGAGACGCTCTTGCAGCTTCTCGCGATCCCAGTCGCTGTCGGTGTTCTCGATCTCG
>JANPBZ010000129.1:0-59778 GCA_031430695.1 Ilumatobacteraceae bacterium | reverse complement strand
GCTCGTTCGCGCCGGCATCACCAGCATCTTGAACTTTGCACCTGTCGTACTCGCCGTCCCGCGGGCAATCGAGGTGCGCAAGGTCGACCTGGCTGTCGAACTGCAGATCCTCAGCTATCACGAGCAACGGCGCGCCGGCGGGGCCATCCACGCTGTCGGCACCACACGACCGGCGAGCGCGTAAGCAGCGATCATGTCGATTGTCGTGATCGGTGTCAACCATCGCACTGGGCCGCTGTCATTGCTCGAACGGCTCGCCGTTCGGCCTGACGAGCAGGGCAAGGCAATCGCCGGGTTGGTATCTCGCCACAATATTCGCGAGGCGGTCGTGCTCAGTACGTGCAACCGTACCGAGATCTACGCGGTCGCCGAACGATTCCACGGCGCATTCAGTGACATCCGAGACTTCCTGTGCGATCTCGGCGGTCTCGACGCCGACCAGCTGCATTCCCACCTGTACAGCCAGCACGACGACGCTGCCGTGACACACTTGTTCGAGGTCGCCGCCGGGCTCGACTCGGCCGTGCTGGGCGAAAGCGAGATCCTTGGCCAGGTTCGTTCAGCCTGGGAGTTGGCCCAACATGAGGGTGGCGCCAAAGCCACGCTCAACCTCTTGTTCCGCCACGCCATCGAGACCGGCAAGCGGGCCCGCACCGAGACGTCAATTGGTCGCGGAACCGCCTCGGTCAGTCACGCTGCCGTCGAGATGGCCACAGAACGACTCGGTTCGCTCGTCGGCCGGCGCGTGCTCGTCGTCGGTGCCGGGGAGATGGGCGAGGGGATCGCCACGGCCTTGATCCACGCCGGGGCCAACAACATCGTCGTTGCCAACCGCACAGTCGCACGCGCCGATCATCTCGCCAGGCGCATCGGCGGTGCCGTCGTTCCGTTCACCGACCTTCCGGCCGCTCTGACCGAGGCCGACGTCTTGCTGACGTGCACCGGCGCCGGAGGCACGCTCATCGATTTCGGACTCGTCGAATCATCACGAGCTCGATCCACCTCACCTCTGCTGATCGTCGACATTGCGGTACCACGCGACGTCGCCCCAGAGGTGACCCGCATCACCAACGTGACGCTGCTCAACCTCGACGATCTTCGCGACTGGGCCGGACAAGCGTTGGTGCTCCGCGCCGAGGAAGCCCACCTGGTCAACGACATCGTCTCCGAGGAAGTCGAACGGTTCGGCATCGAAGCAACCGCTCGTCAGGCGGCGCCGCTCGTCGCCCAGCTGCGCCAGCGAGCTGAGGAGATCCGCCAATCTGAGATCGAGCGATTCACCGCACGTCTCGCATCGCTCGACACAGCGCAGCTCGCCGCAGTCGAAGCCGTGACCAGGGGAATCATCGCCAAGCTGTTGCACAACCCGACAGTCAAGCTCAAAGACGAAGCCGGCACGCCTCAAGGCGAACGCAACTCAGCTACCGTCCGCGACCTGTTCGACCTCGGCTGACACTGATGCACGGCGACCGGCCGCTGCGATTGGCCACCCGCGGCAGCGCTCAAGCACGAACCCAATCGCAGGTCGTCGCCGATGCCTTGATGAGCGCTCACCCCGGGCTGCGTGTCGAGCTGGTCTTCGTCGAAACCTTGGGCGATCGAACCCAGCATGCCGACATTCCGCTGCATGCGATCGGCGGCCAAGGCGTGTTCGTGAAGGAGATCCAGGGCGTCGTGATGCGTGGCGAAGCCGACATGGCCGCGCACTCGGCAAAGGATCTGCCGTCAATAGTCGCCGATGGTCTGCACATCGCCGCCTTCTGCCGGCGTCGAGATGCACAGGACGTGCTGATCGGCTCCACCATCGATGGACTGGCGATCGGCGCACCCGTTGCCACCGGATCAGTCCGCCGGCGTGCACAGCTGGCGGCGGTTCGGCCCGACCTCGAGTTCCTCGAGCTACGCGGCAACATCCACACCCGACTCGGCAAAGTGCCACACGGTGGAGCGATCGTGATGGCTGCGGCGGCACTCGAGGTACTCGGACTGCTGAGCGAGATCAGCGAGTACCTTCCGCCGGCGACCTTCGTACCGAGTCCGGGCCAAGGCTGCGTCGCAGTCGAGTGCCGAGCAGACGACGACAGGGTGATTCAACTGCTCGGTGCTGTCGATCATGCACCCACTCGGCGATCCGTCGAGGTCGAGCGGGCATACCTCGCCGAGCTGGGCAGCGGTTGCTCGTTACCCGTCGGCGCCCACGCGATGGATCGAACACTGACAGCCTTTCTCGCCACGGATGACCGCAGCCGGTACCTGACCGAGATCGTCGAGCTACCCGACGATCAGGAGGCGGCCGTCAGCCGCGGCGTCGAACTTGCTCGGTCGATGCACAATTGGCTGCGATGAAGGCGCTCGCCGGACGCACAGTCGTGATCACCCGCGCTGCTGATCAGAGCGCAGCAACGACCGAGCTCGTCGCCTCGTTCGAGGCAACACCACTCGTCATACCAATGATCGAGATCGTCGACGAGCCGCGTGGAATGGCGGAGTTGTCTGCGCTCGACCTGGCCGGCTTCGACTGGTTGGTCGTGACGTCGCCCAACGGAGCACAACGCGTGGCGCCGTTGCTGCGCGCTGCGTCCTCGGCCCCGAAGCTTGCCGCGGTCGGGGCGACAACGGCTGCGGCGCTGCCTCGCTGCGATCTTGTCGCCGACACGCAAAGCGCTCGTGGGCTGCTCGACGTCTTTCCACGCGGGCCAGGTCGCGTCGCGGTCGTGCAGGCTGCCGATGCGGCTTCGACCTTGGTCGACGGCCTGGTCGGGGGTCACTGGGAGGTCGTCGCTGTCCGGCCGTACCGAGCCGTACCGACTACACCATCGACCCAAGACCAGCTCGCAGCCCTCGCCGCGGACGCCGTGCTGTTCGCCAGCGGCTCGGCGGCTCGTGCATGGGTGCAGGTGTTCGGCAAGCGCACACCACCGGTGACCATCGCGATCGGCGAGCAAACCGCGGCCGCCGCCGAGCGCGCCGGACTCAAGATCTCGGCAACATCTGCCGATCATTCGATATATGGGATGTTGGTCGTCTTGAGCAGGTATCTCTCGGACGGGAACTAGCATCTACACAAGGCTGGGTCGACGGAAGTGGTAAGGGCACGATGGAGCGCACAGGGGTGATCGGACGCTGGCTGCTTGCAGCCATGGCCAGCGCGATCCTTGCCGCGCTCGGCATCACTCAGGTCGCGGCGCAGACGCGTCTGCCGCTGAGCCTCGCTCAGGGCCCGACCGTCGCCGTCGAATCGCAGGCCGGCGCCAACCCGTCGGTGTCCGGAGACGGCAAATTCGTGGTCTTTGCCGGTCCCCCGGCAACGGAGGGTGACGAGCGCGCCAGCACCGTGTGGCTGCGTGATCGCTCGAACGGTGGCGAGATCGAATTGACCCAATCGTTGCCGGGTGCCCGCATCGGTGACAGTGTCTTCCCGGTGATCAGTGGCGACGGCTGCTACGTCGCGGTGCTCACCGAGGTGCCGTTCGACCTGTTCCGCGACGACGACACCGGCGACCGGTGGGACGTGTATCGCATGCAGTTGCCCAGTTGTGGTGGTTCGGCCAACAGCTGGGAACTGATCTCCACCACCGCCTTCCGCGGCGACAATCCGGCTGCTGCCGACGATGTCGACCGGCGGTTCCCACCGGCCATCTCTGGAGCCGGTTCGGTGATCGCCTACACCCATCAGTTCGACGCGGCCCAACCTGACCTGGTCGCAGTCATCGTGGTCGACCTCACGATCCCGATCGGGCAGCCAGGCCACGCCCTGCCGGTGGCCGGCACGCCGACCGCAGCACCCAACACCACATATCGCTACATCGGGTTGCGCGAACCATCGGTGTCGGACGACGGTCAGTTCGTTGCGTTCACCTCCGATGCCAACTCGTCGAACGCGGTTCCCGATTGGAGCTCTGGCCCGATTCCAGGCGAGTTCGCGAGCGCACAGGTGTACGTGTGGGACCGTCTCAATCCCGACCCGAACAGCGCTGTCAAGCGGGCGTCGCTCGGCATCGACAGCACGGTCAACGGCGAAGCGTCGTCGCCGGCAATCTCCGCCGACGGTACGTACGTCGCCTTCACCTCGACTGCCGTCAACCTGGTGCTCGGCGCGTCACTGCCTCCGTGCATCAACAGCTGCCCACCGCAGATCTATCGCTACAACCGTCTCGACGACACCATCGTGCTGGTCAGCCGGGTGCCGGCCGTGATCAGTACGCAGATCATCGGCAGCGACCTCGGCGCCACGCAGCCGGCGATCAGCAGCGATGGCAGCCAGGTCGCATTTGTGACCAGGTCGACCAACCTGTTGACGACGCGCCCAGCAGTCGGCGGCACGGCAACCGATGGCGACATCATGGTCTCCGACGTCGACGTTGCCGAGATCTATCGTGCTTCTGTCTTGACCGACGGTGTCACACCGGCCCCCGCAGCAAACGCCCACCCCAAGCTGTCGGCAACCGGACGCGTGATCGTGTTCGACACCTTGGCTGGTGCCGCCTTCAGTCCGCTCGCCGTACCGACACCCGACTCGATTCGCCAGGTTGTTGGCATCACCCAGCAACCTCAACTGTCGATCGCAGACATCAACGTCGGCACCGGAGTCGTCGGTCTGCCAGGCTCGGAGTGGTTCGTGCGGTTGTACAACGCAGGGCCAGGCTCGTTCGTCCCCGACAAGGTCGCATCAACCAATCCCCAGTTCGGTATCACGTTCGGTGAATGCCTCGAGGGGTACGCCGTACCGCCCGGTGGATCATGCGCTGTCGCGGTGATCCTCACCCCAAGCGTGGAAGGTTCACTCAACGGCCTCATCAAGATATCCGAGGCCGGATTTGGGGCGCTCAACGTGCAGTCGAAGATCAGCGGCGCAGGAGGCCTGCCGGCCCTGTCCGCCGACCAAAGCAGCTATCACCACTTCGATGCACTGACCGTTGGTGATACGAGCGATTCCAACACGTTTACCATCTCGAACGTCAGCCTGGTGCCGGCGACGGTCACCGGCGTCGCTGTCCAAGGTGCCAACCCGAAGGACTTCAGGATCGTCAGGACGAAGTGTCGTGGTGTCGTGCTCGAGATCAGTGCCGGATGCAACGTCGACATCGCCTTTGTCCCCCAGGAGGCTGGTCATCGCTCGGCAACGGTGGTCGTTGCTACCGACACCGGCCAGTACACCAGTGTGCTCGTCGACGGCGACGCGCGCTATACGCCGACAATTCAGACCGGTGCGACTGATGTGGCCGCTGGCAAGGAGATCGGCATCGGCGGCACGGGCTTCGCCCCAAATGCGACCGTGACGTTGTTGTGGGCCGATGGTGCCGGCCAACGCACCACGGTGGAGACCGACAAGGTCGGCAGTTTCCTGATCTCGATGCCGGTGGCCGCCAACGAGCGCCCCGGTGATCGCCTGCTGGTCGCCCAGACTCCGGGCACCGGCACCGAACCCGCTTCCGCCGTGCTGCGAATCATCGCCAAACCCGTCGAAGAATTCGACGCCGCCTCGCCCGACTGGCCCGGCCTCTAACGAGACGGGTCGTTGATCGCTGTCATCGGGATGGGCGCATGCGGCCCATATCGCTGACAGCGCTGGGATTTCGCAAGCCTGTGACACCCGAGGCGCACAATGCGCCGATGGATGACCGATTTCGCCATCTTGCGGCACTGGCCGCCACTCAACACAGCGTCATCTCCACCGTCCAGCTGCGGACGCTGGGCGTCGATACATCGACCCGCAGCAAGTGGGAGCGACGCGGTTTCATCATCAGGCTCGGACCTCGATCCTTTGCAATTGCCGGGTCGCCAGCGACGTTCGAGCGGGAAATGGCCGCGGGCCTCGCCGATCTCGGGGGGTTCGGTGTGGCAGCAGGTCGCGCCGGTGCACGACTGCAAGGTCTCGACGGATTCGCCGGCCGTACAACCGAGTTCCTTATCCCGCGAGCCCATCGTATGTACACGACCAATGGACTGGTGTGCTCGACAGGGAGGCCATTCAGCTCGGCCGACATCATCACCGTGCAGGGATTTCGTTGCCTCACCGCTGAACGACTGATCGTGGAATCTCCGCTGTTCGACTTCACCCAGGCGGAGACCGAGAACGCAATAGACTCGGCGATCAGACTCCGGTTGGTCGCCGAGCAGCGACTGCGCGCCCGAGTGATCCGCGAACATCGTGGTGGCGTCAACGGCTGTCGATTGCTGCTCGACGCACTCGTCGACACCGGTGGCGAGAGTCGGCTGGAGCGATGGTTTCTGCGTCTGGTTCGCGAGGCAGGCATCCGGCGACCGATCCTGCAGAAGACCTACCGTGATGGAACGCGAACCGTCGCAAGGGTCGACGCCTACTTTCCCGGCGGGCTCGTCGTCGAGGTCTCCGGACACGGCACGCATGCGTCGCGTCGACAGCGCCAGATCGACGCTCAGCGACACACCGAACTGACGTTGCGTGGTCTGCGGGTTCTGACGTTCACCTACGAAGACATCCGCGATCGCCCGGCGTGGGTGATGGCCCGACTCCGCCAGGCGCTGGCCATGGCCGCATAGCGATCGCTGTCATCGGAATGGGCGCATACGGCCCATATCGCTGACAGCGGTGGCGGGTTGGTGTCAGCCGCCGGGGATGATGGGGGCGGTGGCGACCATGCGGCCCGACACCAGCATCGAGGTGGTGCAGTTACCGGACAGGTCGCCTCCACCGCTGCACGCGATCTGGAACACCAGCGAGGTACCGCCGAGCACTTCGATCGGTGAAACCAACGAGACACGCTTGTCGCCGATGACATCGCTGAGCGCCAAGGTGTAGATCGGGGTCGAGCCGTTCATCAGCACCGCCACTCCTGCGTCCTTGTCGGGGTTCTGCAGGGCGAAGTCGGTGAGTTGGAACGTCGAGCCGGCGGGAACCTCGACGGTGACCGCCGCCGTTTGGCCGGCCGGGGCCGCAGGGGCGAGCATCCTGCTGAACAACGTGCCCTCGTCGACGTTGGCTGGCGGCGCAACCACCACGGTTGTGACCGGCACCGAATCGTTGGAGACGACCGGGTTCACTGTGACCACGGATGTCGAGGAAATGGCTGCGGGAAGCTGGTCGGCAATGGCCTCGTCGGCGGCGTCACGAACCGCCGGCTTGACAATTCCGAACCACACCGCGCCAAGCGCCACGACCACAGCCAACAACCCCAACAATCGGGCGAACAGCCGCTCTGGCACCATCGAGGCCTGCACGAACGTGACCGGCGCACTGGCCGTCGGGCAGCCCGGCTGATCTGCGTCGATCGTGAACTGCACCGTGCGCGATCGACGCTCCCACTGCAGTCGATTGGCGTGCACTTTCAAACGGATGAGCGAACTGGCTCCCGGCTCGACGCCTGCCGCCGGCGGATCGAAATCGCCGTCGACGCGACCGGTCGGGTCGAGCAGATGCAGCCGGCACGATGCCTGGGTGTTGCCCTGGTTCTCGAGCATCATCTCGTACACCGCGGTGCGACGTGCGCGCAGCGCGGGCTGCAGCATGTGCAGTCGCCGGGTGAAGGTCGGGCCAACCTGCAATGTTGTCTCGGATGACCCGACGTCGTCCGGGTCGCTCTGGGGAACGATGCGAACCGTCAGCGCGGTTGGACCGGCAGTCGTGGAAGGGAGCAGCGGCGGGTGCACCTCGACGTCGACAACCTCTTGGGAGCCTCCGAACAACGTGACCGTGCCGGGTCGGATGGTGGTCCAACCGGCGGCGAGACCTACCGGTGCGAGTGAGAACGATTCAGTGGTGTCGCCGAGGTTGACGATCGTGAGCTGGAAGACGGCCGACGTACCCGGCACAACCTCGATATCACCTCGCGAGAACCATGCCTGAGCAGCCATCGCAGCAACGCTACTGGCGGTCGGATTGCCGTGGGCGTCAATCCATCCGCTTTCTGTGACGAATGCGTGTGTTGGGCTCAACGAAAGCTGATGCGGTCCCCGCCGGCTGACTTCGCCTGGCGTAGCGCATCGTTGGCGGTTGTCAGGAGCTTGCTCGCGTTCGCTGCGCCGCTGCCGACGGTGACACCGACAGACGCACTGACATGCGCGTCGCAGGGCAGCGCAGACCACGATCTGGCGGCGATCAGCTGGCGAACTCGTTCGAAGACAATCCTGGCGTCGCCGGGGGAGGCGTCGCGCAGCACCATCACGAACTCGTCTCCTCCGGTTCGCACCACCGAGTCGCCACGGCGACACACCCGTTCGAGCACAGCGGCGATCTCTCGCAGCACGCTGTCACCGGCTTGGTATCCGAAGCGTTCGTTCACGAGACCAAAGGCGTCGACGTTCAACGCCGCGATGCACACCGGAGCGTCATCCGACAACACCTCCGGCAACCACCGGCCGAGAAACTGGCGATTCGGCAAGCCGGTCAAGGCATCGGCCTCGCCCGCCGATGCCTGGCGCAGGCGGTCGACACCGGCGCGGACGTGCTCCCACCGATCAGCCGTCTGACAACGCAACTTGGCATTCAGGTGATCGACATAGCGCTGCAGTGCCACGCGGGCATCGTCCTTGCGGCCCATGCTCCACAACACCTCGACCTCGACGGAGCACAGCGGCCCGAGACAATCCTCGACGTCGAGATCGTCGGCGAGCATTCTCACCTCGTCGATCAGCGTCAGCACGGTCGTGTCGAGTGTCGAGTGCCAGCGAGCGATCACCTCCCCGACTGCGGCAATCGCCAATTCACGACGCATGCCATGTTGAAGGGCCAGGGATCTGGCACGGGCAGCGTCGGCGAGAGCCGAATCGTGATGGCCGATCTCGGCAAACAGCACGGCGCGATGAGCCAGGGCGATGCACGTCGGGCCGGCTTGCTGACTGCCCTCCGGGTCGAGCGCTGCTGTGGCCGCGTAGAGCCCGTCGCGAAGGTGACGGCCTCGTCGTGCCGGATCAGGTTCCGCGGCAGCAGCGGCTCGGTAGGCCGCGGTCAGGTTGGCATACGCCGTCTGGCGTTCCTCGTCGGTCTCGGCGACCCGAAGGCAACGGTCGTACAGAACCAATGACGATTCGAAGAATCCCGACTGGTCGCAGGTCACCGCCAGGTCGTAGATCGCCGGGTAGGCGGAAGGATCGTGAGGAAGTTGCTCGACTGCGTGCATCACCTCTGCGAGCAGGTGCGTACCCGTGGTCTGCTGGTCGTGTGCTGCATTGTCGTGGCTCACCCGATGAATCCTTCCGTGAACGGCCTACGATGCCCGGTCGTGGCCGGCAACTTTCCTGTTTCACGCCCCCGACGACTGCGCAGATCTGCTGCATTGAGGCATCTCGTCGCCGAAACACGGCTCGATGTCGCCAACCTGGTGGCGCCACTCTTTGTGCGTGAGGGCGTCGACGAACCGCAGCCGATCAACTCGCTACCTGGTGTGGTGCAACACACGCGCGACAGCCTGCGCGCCGAGGTCAGCGAGCTGGCCAGTCTCGGCATAGGTGCCGTGATTCTGTTCGGAGTGCCTTCCACCAAGGATTCCATCGGCTCGAATGCGTTCGATCCTGAGGGAATTGTGCAATTGTGTCTGGCGGATCTGGCGGGTGATGTCGGCGATCAGGTGGTGCTGATGGCTGATCTGTGCGTCGACGAATACACCGACCACGGTCATTGCGGCGTGCTCGACGGACCGGCCGATGATCCCAGCACATCGGTCGACAACGACGCCACGCTCGAGATCTACGGTCGTATCGCCGTTGCTCAGGCCACGGCGGGGGCTCACGTCGTCGCTCCCAGCGGGATGATGGATGGCCAGGTCGGGGCGATTCGCACGGCGCTCGATGCGGCAGGTTTCTCCTCGACGGTCATCATGGCGTACTCGGCCAAGTACGCCAGCGCGCTGTACGGCCCATTCCGCGATGCTGTCGATGTGCAGATCGCCAGTGGCGGCAACCGCAAGGGCTACCAACAGGATTTCCGCAACGTGCGCGAGGCGCTGGTCGAGGTCGATGCCGACCTGGCTCAAGGTGCCGACATCGTGATGGTCAAGCCGGCGTTGTCGTATCTCGATGTCATCGCCGCGGTGCGCGCCCACGTCAACGTTCCCGTCGCCGCGTACCACGTCAGTGGCGAGTACGCGATGCTGAAAGCGGCCTCGGCGAACGGCTGGATCGATCACGACGCCGTCGCCGTCGAGCACCTCGCGGCCATCAAGCGAGCCGGCGCCGATGTGATCTTGACCTACCTGGCCCGCTGGTTCGCAGAAACACAGCAATGAGCACCAACGCCGACTTCTTCGAGCGCAGCTGCCAGGTCATCCCCGGTGGGGTCAACTCCAGCATCCGTGCCTTCAAGGCCGTCGGAGGCACTCCGTACATCGTCGAACGCGCTGAAGGGCCATACATCTGGGATGTCGAGGGTCGCCGCTACATCGATCTGGTGCAGAGCTACGGGGCAATCATCCTCGGTCATGCGCACCCGGCGATCACAGCGGCCGTCAGCGCTGCTGCCGCCAATGGCACGTCCTACGGCGCACCGACGCCGGGTGAGATGCTGCTGGCCGAGGCCATGACAGAGCGCGTGCCCAGCTGCGACATGGTTCGACTGATGAACTCCGGTACCGAGGCCACCAGCACAGCCGTGCGGTTGGCGCGTGGTTTCACCGGCCGCGACCGTCTGGTGATCTTCCACGGAAACTTCCACGGGGCCACCGATGCGCTACTGGCCGCGGGAGGAAGCGGCGTGGCCACCTTGGGCCTGCCCGGTACGGCTGGTGTACCCGCCAGCGCGGTGGCCAACACGCTGGTCGTGCCGTACAACGTGGTCCCGCAACTCGACGATCACGTTGCCGCGGTCATCGTCGAACCTGTCGCCGCAAACATGGGCGTTGTTGCACCGTCACCGGGCTTCCTGCAGGGCCTCCGCGCCGAGTGCGACCGAGTGGGTGCGTTGCTGGTGTTCGACGAGGTCATCACCGGATTCCGGCTCGGTCACGGTGGCGCCCAGGTCAAGTACGACGTCGTGCCCGACCTGACCACATTCGGAAAAGTGATCGGGGGCGGTCTGCCCATCGGTGCGGTCGGCGGGCGCCGCCAGATCATGGAGACCTTGTCGCCACTCGGCCCCGTCTTTCACGCAGGAACGCTGGCCGGCAATCCCTTGGCCACCGCCGCGGGTCGCGCTGCACTACGCGAACTGACCGACGACGTGTATGTGGAGCTCGCCACCCGAGCGCGACGCCTGTCGTCACTGCTGGCCGAGGCCTGCGGTGCCGCCGGCATTGCCGCGCATTTCACCGTGGTCGGCACCCTGGTCGGCATGTACTTCGGCGACGGGGACGTGCCAACCAACTTCGTCGAAGCGAAGACCACCGACGAGCAGGTCTACCGCACGTTCTTCCACGCCATGCTGGCCGAGGGCATCGCCTTGGCACCCGGCGCATACGAGACGCTGTTCGTCGGCCTCGGCCACACCGACGACGTGCTCGACGCGATTGGCGAAGCTGCAGGTCGAGCAGCGACCGCCACCGCCAGCCGGCTCGGCTGACCTAACCTCGCCCCGATGCGGCAGTTCGTCTCGTTCCGCTTCTGGCTTGCCATCGCAGCGTTGATCGGCCTGACATACGGGTTGTGGCACGTGTTGGTTCGCCAGGACGACAGCGTCGCGGTGATCGGACAACCAGCCCAGGCCGCCACGGCCGAACATCGCGTCAATCTGTTACAGCCGGTCTACAGCGTGCTGGCCGCCCCTGGATTCGCGATGGTTGATGGCGTGGCCAACGGCGACTTGCAACTGGCTCTCGACGCGACACGCACCATCATGGTCCGAGCCGGCACGCCCGGCCAGATCACCTGCGGCCGGCTGGCCGAGATCAACCAGTGCGTGGTCGCGGCCGACCTGCTCGGTGAGGCCGTGGTGTGGTTCTCGTTGATTCCCAACCCCCAACGCCCCAGTTTGCTGCTGCCGGGCGTGACCGAGGTGCGCAAGGACAACTGGGTGCTGCTCTCGAACGGGTGGGAGGTAGCTCGCAGCGAAGTGGTTGAGCGCAACTGTGACGCATCGGGACTCGACGACTTCGTCCAACAGTTCGGCGGCAATCTCAGCACGTCGACGTTCAGCTTCGAACAACAGGAGGTCGTCAAAGTCACGTGTCTCGAGCAGCCCGAGAACTCGACGACCACCTCGTCGACCTCGACGACACTGCTCCCGCCAGTGGTCGTCCCGATCGACACTGCCGTGATCCCCGCCGAGCAACTACCCGAGATCGAGCCGACCGTGGTTGCTGTGCCGGTCGATACCCTGGCTGGCTGATCGGCGCCGGCTGATATTCGGCGCCTGCGTCGATCACTACGGCTTGCGGCGTTGCCGGGCGATTTCGTACGTCGCGAGCGCTGCCGCGGCGCTGACGTTCAATGAGCTGAGTCGGCCGAGCATGGGGATGCTGACGATCAAGTCGCATCGTTCGCGCGTCAGGCGCGACAGGCCGGCGCCCTCGGCACCCAGCACCAGGCAGACCCCTTCGACCGCGAGGTCACCGATGTCGAACAGGTCGCGGTCGGCGCCGTCGTCGAGACCGATCACCCAGATCCCGGCGTCCTTGATGCGGGCCAACGCCGCTGGCAGACCGCCGACCAGCGCCATGGGTACGTGCTCGACGGCGCCCGCTGCAGCCTTGGCGACGGTCGGCGTGATGTGCACCGCACGATGGCGAGGCAACACAACACCATCGACGCCCGCTCCGTCGCAACAGCGCAGCATTGCGCCGAGGTTGCCGGGGTCGGTGACGCCGTCGACGGCCACCAGGAACGGGGCCCGACCCGGACGGCGCTTGATGAGATCGGCGAGGTCGGTCTCGAGCAGGGGCGCGGCGAAGGCAATGACACCCTGCGGCGCTTCACTACGCGCCTTTGCTTCGAGGCGCTTGCGGTTGACCTCTTGCACCGGGGCACGCACGCTGCGGGCGATGTCGACGATGTCGGTGACGATGTCGCTGGCTGACTCGCCGTCGAGCAGGTCGGTTGCCACCCAGACCTCTTGCACTTTGCGCTTGCCGGCGATCAGTAACTCGCGCACCGCTTGGCGGCCCTCGACCTGCTCACCACCAAGGGTCTTCTCCGGCTTACGACGTTCCTCGCCGGTCGGTGTGATGCGCCCCGTGCGGCCAGCGCCTCGCGAGGCGAATTGGCGCGACGAGCGCTCGGGCGCACCTCGCCTCTTCGCACCGCGTGCGGCGGGAGCGGCGGGAGCGGCGCGGCCCTGCGCCGCCGGCTTCGCACCGCGACCCTTCGGGGCGGCCGAACGCGGCTGAGCCCCCCGCCGTCCACCGGCACCGCTTGCCTGTCGTGCTGCCATCAGTACTACTCCCTCGTCATCACGGCAACCGCCCAGCAGGCAATGCCTTCCTGGCGCCCGAGAGCGCCCAATCCTTCCGGTCGCCGCCCTTTGACGGTGACCGGCGCTCCACATGCCTGGCTCAGTCGAGCCTGCATCTCAGCCCGATGCGGCGCCAGCTTTGGCGAATCGCACACCACCGAGCAGTCGACATTGCCGATGGTCCAGCCGTCGGCGCGTACCAGTGTGCCTGCCTGGGCGAGCAAGACCAACGAGTCGACTCCCTTCAACTGCGGGTCGGTGTCGGGGAACTGCTCGCCGATATCGCCGAGCCCGGCGGCACCCAACAGCGCGTCGGCGACCGCGTGCGCCACGACGTCGGCATCACTGTGACCGTGCAGGCCGGGCGATCCGTGGAACACGACACCACCGAGCACCAGTGACCGCGCGGGATCGTCGCTGAAGCGATGGACGTCGAAGCCCTGGCCGACTCGAACGTCGCTCATCGCCCTTCTTTCTCGGCAAGCTCGCGTGCCCACGCGAGATCCTCGCCGTGGGTGATCTTGCGATTGGTCTGCTCACCGGCGACCACGACGACTCGCCCTCCGAGGGTCTCGACGAGGCCGGCGTCGTCGGTGGCCTCGTTGCCACTGGCGTGCGCGGCGCGCAGGACCGACGCCCGAAACGCCTGTGGTGTCTGCACGGCTACCAACGCGGCACGCGGCGGCGTGTCGACGACGACGTTCTCGGCATCGATACGCTTGATCGTGTCGGTCACCGGGATAGCCGGCACAGCGGCATCGGCACCTTCGCTGACGGCGCGGATGACCGACGCGAACAACTGCGATGAAGCGAACGGTCGAGCGGCATCGTGCACGCAGACGATCGTCGCCGCGGTTGGGACTGCGGCGAGGCCGGCGCGTACCGACTCGCTGCGTGTCGCCCCGCCGGCAACGCCACCCTCGGCAGGTACGTCGGCAGGAGGAACCACCACGACCACGCCATCACTGGCGACGCGAGCGGTGTCGACAGCACGATCGATGACCCGGCGCGAGCCGACGTGCTCGTATTGCTTGGCACGACCGAGACGTGACCCCGTGCCAGCGGCGACCACGATGGTCCAGACATTCTCTGCTGCGGGGAGCGCCACGACCGGCGAGGGTAGTACCGTTCGACCCACATGGCTCACGAAGACATCCTTGCTCAGACTGAATTCTTCGCCGATGCGCCGCACGAGGTGCTGACGCCGATTGCCGCCGCCGGACGCGAGCAGCACCTGATCCGCGGCGACGTGTTGTTTCACGAAGGCGACATCGCCGACTCGTTGCACCTCGTGCTGCGCGGTCGGCTCGCCATCGCCATCGCCAACCCGATCGATCATCGCGAGACCGTGGTTGCCTTGATGGAGCCCGGCGATCTGCTCGGCGAGATGGCGATGCTCGACGGCGGTCCGCGATCGGCCATGGCCAGGGCGCTCGAACCGTCTGCGGTGCTGACCATTCCGTTCGAACCGGTGATGGATGCGTTTCGCGGTGATCCTCGACTCCTGTGGGGTGTCACCCGCCTGCTCGCCCAGCGGTTGCGCGTTGCCGACGAGGCCATCGCCGACAGCGTGTTTCTCGACGTCACCGGCCGCACGGCCAAGCGCCTGCTCGAACTGTCGGAGGGCGTCGACGACTTCATCCTCCCCGTCACTCAAGAGGAGTTGGCGGGCATGGTCGGTGCATCGCGCGAGCGCGTCAACAAGGCGATCGCCAGCTTCATCCGTCTCGGTTGGATCGACCAGCACGAGCGCAAGTACACCATTCTGAAGCGCGACAGTCTCGATATCCGCGCCCGCTGACGCGACCCGTCAGGCGTCGCGGCGCGCGGTGATCACGGCGCCTGCCGAGGCCACCACTGCAGTGAATGCCGCGAAGTAGATCCCACCAGCGACGCGCCCGAGGTTCTCCGACGTCGCCGCATCGGGGTTGCCGAGGCCGAACCCCGAGATGTAGGGCAGGAACTTCGCCGGATTGTCGACACCTGCCGCCGAGAGAATCAGAAAGATGATGTTCTCGACAACCAACGGCCACAGGATCAGCACGGCGACCGCGGTCGGCGTGTTGCGAATCACCATGCCGACGCCGAGGCCGAGCAGGCTGACAATCACCGCGAAGACGACGATGCCGATCAACGCGGATCGCGCCTCGGGTTCGCCGTTCAGCGACACCGAGGCTCCGCGAGATGAGGCGATGGCCGACGATACGACGAAACAGAACACGACCACGAGTGCCTCTGCCACGGCTGCGAACAGCGCGGTGACGATGGCTTTGGACACCAGCACCCGCATTCGCTGCGGCGTTGCCGCGAACGTCGGACGAATGGTCCCGTGGGCGAACTCGGCGCTGATCGACACCGCTCCGACCACGCCGAGCAGCAACGCTGTGACCACCGATGTGCCCGTGACGAGGCCGGCCACGTCGGAGGCTGTCAGATCGTTGATCTCGCCGAGCGAGGCGACAAGGATCGTCACGATCACCGGAAAGGCGACGGCGATGATGAACAGCACGAGGTTCATCCGCACTGTGCGCAACTTGATCCATTCACTGCGAATCGTGTTGATCATGGCGGCCCTTCCACCGGCTGGGCCGCGAATTCCTGCGCGCCTGCTGTGGCTTGCAGGAAGGCATCCTCGAGCGAACCGGTCTGCGGTGACAGTTCGTGCAGCACGATTCCAATATGTGCGGCCAGTTCGCCAACCTCGACCGTGGTGATGCCACGCAACTCGGCAGTGGTCGTGTCGACCATGCTGGACCGCGCACCTTGCGCCGTCGCCGCGCTGACGAGCGCGTCGACGCCGGGACTCTTGACGCGCACCCAGCGATCGGCGTGACGTTCGACGAACTCGGGCACCGAACATTGTTCAATCAACCGGCCTTGACCGATCACGACCAGATCGTTGGCCATCTGGGCCATCTCCGAGAGCAAGTGGCTGCTGACCAGGACGGTGCGGCCCTGCGAGGCGAGGTGCACCAACACATCGCGGATCCAACGGATGCCCTCCGGGTCGAGACCGTTGGCCGGCTCGTCGAGCACGACGGTGTGCGGGTCACCGAGCAACACACCCGCCAGGCCCAGCCGCTGGCGCATGCCGAGCGAATAGGTCTTCACCCGACGCCCACCAACTGAGCGCAAACCCACCAGGTCGAGCACTTCGTCGACTCGCGATCGTGGCAGCCCGTTCGACGCCGCAAGCCAACGCAGGTGATTGCGACCGCTGCGGCCGGGATGCACGTAGCCGGCATCGAGCAGCGCACCGACTTCGTGCAGTGGCGACGACAATTGACGGTACGCCCGCCCGTCGAATGAGGCACCACCCGTGTCGGCGCGATCGAGCCCAAGCATGCATCGCATGGTTGTGCTCTTCCCCGATCCGTTGGGTCCGAGAAAGCCCGTGACGGTGCCCGGCTTGACCTCGAAACTCAGGTGGTCGACGGCTGTCGTGCGCCCGAAGCGCTTCGACAGGTCGGTGACGGTGATCACGTGCCGGCGTTTCCGGTGAACTCGAGGGCGACGATTTCGGGCGAAGCGCCGTCCACGTTGAGACGCGACATCAATGACCGCAGCGCTGCGGTGGTCAATCGCGCGCTCGCGCCGTCGAGCACCGACAGCACGTCGGCCGATCCTGTCTCGGTCGACATCAAAGGCAGAATAACATCGTTGGGTACCAGCGCCTTGTCGTCTTGAAGCACGGTCAAGGTGACCGCTGACAGAGCAGGATCCGCCGAGCTGCCCACGCCACAGTCGGCGGTGCCAGCGTTGACCGCCTCGATCACCAAGTCTGCTGTCGTTGGCGCGATCGACTTGAACTCGATCTGATAGCTGTCCTTCAGTGCGGCCCCGCCAAGTGGTGTTGCCGTCTCGAAGCCGTCCGGTGCAGCCAGCGTTGCCGTGCCAGGCTTGGCACCGAGATCGGTCAGCGTGGCAATCGTGTTGGTGTCGGTGAACGTCGTCGCACAGAAGACGACAGCTTTGTCCTCCGCGGTCGTCGGCGAACCCATCAGCAGGTTGGCGGGCAGGGCCTTGGCGATGGCCTCGGCTTGCAACGTGGTCGTGTTGGGCACTTCGTCAGGCGTCGTCGATTCCACCGACGCCAGTGCCAGCAACTCCTGGGTTGTCATGCCCGTCAGCTGCACCTCTCCGGCAGCCATGGCGGCGAACAGTTCTTCCGACGTCTCGAAGGCCTTCTTGCGAGCGACACGAAACTCGGCCTTCTCCAGCGCTTGACCGTAGATCTCGGCCATCATCTGGCTGACCGGATCGGTCGTGGAGCTGATGGTGATCCTCGGCTTCAGCACCACCGTCGATTCCGTCGAACTCGAGTCGCCACACGCGCCGAGGAAGACGATGGAGACAACAGACAGCTTGAAGGTCGACGAGGCTCGCACGACGCAAGAGCGTAGGCGGTCGCTATCGAACTGCACGGTGCAGCACCGGGCAATGTTCAGGCATGCAATGTTCGGGTCAGCGCGATCTCGCATCGCCGGTGCGGCCGACGACGCGGGTACAGTGAGTCATCAGCCGTCGTCTGTTCACATCGGTTGTCGTGCTCGGCGCGCTGTCGGCCTGCTCGGGCGCGTCCGAGCAGACCGTGGCATCGACGACGCGCCCCACCGTGACCGGCACGACGGTCGCCGCGGACACGACCGCGTTGCCGACAACCACCACACCACCGACCACAGAGCGGATCACTGCTCCGCCGACGACTCGTGCGGCGACAACGACGACTGCACTACCGCCAACCTCGACCGAAGCGCCACCGCCCGTCGAGACCACGGAGCCCACGGGGCAACCACCCACGTGGCCGCCCTACGAGCCGCTGCCGGGTGTCACCGGTGTCGCCGCACTGACCAACCTTGCCGCCCAGCCGGACCTGGGCGATGTCGCGGCGCTCGCGGTGAAGATCGACAACCATCCAAGAGCCCGGCCACAGTGGTCGCTGTCATCGGCCGACGTGATCTTCGAAGAGAACGTTGAGTTCCTGACCAGGTTCATCGCGATCTTCCACTCGCGACTCCCCGACACCATCGGGCCGATCCGATCAGCGCGCACCAGTGACATGAACGTCCTCGCCGCGTTCAATCGTCCCGTGCTCGCCTGGTCGGGTGGCAACAAGAACGTCACCGCGGTCGTCCGATCCGCGGCGACCTCGGGGATCCTGGTCAACGTCAGCGCGCTGACGATCGGGCGCTGTTACCGGCGGGCCGCCGGCCGGAAGGCACCGCACAACTTGGTTGTCGATCCGGCCTGCGCGCTCGAGGCGGCGCCATCGGCCGGCCCGGCCCGACCACCTTGGTCGTTCGACGATGCCTACCTGCCACAGGGCGAGGCCGACGGAGCCTTCGAGGTGCGGATGGACGGGGTCGACATCGTCTGGGTGTGGGATCCCGCATCCGGCCAGTACCTGCGCCATCAGGGTGGCGGACCCCACGTTGCGGCAGACGGGACACAGATCTCGGCGACGAACGTGGTGATCATGTCGGTCGCCTACATCCCGAGCCCTGCGGATGCGCGCAGCCCGGAAGCCCAGACGGTCGGCCAAGGTCAGGTCATTGTCCACCGCAACGGTGTCGCCGTGGTCGGCACCTGGTCGCGTGCCACGCCCACCGACCCGTTCGGCTTCGTCGACCCTGCCGGCGCACCGATCCCGCTTGCCGGAGGAACCACGTTCGTCGAACTCGTCAGAGCCTGAGCCGGTCTCAAGGTGCTGATGAATGAAGCCAACATCCTCAGGCCACGAACTGGGCAGCCCCAGAAGGGTACGTAGCGTTCCGGGCGTGCCCGGTTCAACGATGCGCGCATTCCCCGCTACTTCGCTGCAGCGTTTGACGACTCCGGCCCCGCATCGGGGCGCCAGTCATCAGACGCAATGATCACGCAGGTGCGCTTGATGACTCCGGCCCCGCATCGGGGCGCCAGTCATCAGACGCATCGTTGTCTTGTCCCGTCTCGTCTTGTCTCAGTCGGGCGCAGGCCCGAACTTGGGGCGCATCGGCAGGGACGTGCGCCAGTGGCCGTCGTAGTCGCGCAGTGCAGCGGCGACTGCGGGGGCGGTGGGCACCAGCCCGATCTCGCCGACGCCTTTGATCCCGTACGGCGACTTCGGCTGCGGCACCTCGACCAGGTGCACTTCGATCGGCGGCACGTCCTTGGCGCGCAGGATGCCGAGCGATCGAAGTGTCATGTTGGTCGGGAAGCCGGTCGCCGGGTCCGATGGAAAATCCTCGGTCAGTGCGTAGCCGAGGCCCATGTGCACGCTGCCTTCGATCTGACCTTCGCACAGGATCGGGTTGACCGCCTTGCCAACGTCGTGGATGGCCACCACACGCTCGATGTCGCCGGTCTCGCGGTCGATCACGACGAGTTGGGTTGCGTAGCCGAACGCAGCGTGGATCGTCGGATTGGGGTTCTCGGGATCACCGAGCTGCTGAGTCCAATCGACCAAGTGCTCACCCACATAGTCGACATCGGGCTGACACCCGCCAGCCAGTGCGGCGACGCAGGCTTCGCGAACAGATCCGGCGGCCATCAGCGTGCCGCGCGAGCCGGTGGTCTGCCCGAAGCCAAGGTCGCGTGTGGTGTCGACGATCACCTCGATGCGGTTCGGGTCAATGCCGAGCTCCTGTGCTGCCACCTGCAGTGCCACGGTGTGCACGCCCTGGCCCATCTCGGTCCAGCCGTGACGAACCTCGACCTTGCCGTCGCCGCGGAACCGGACGACGGCACGGCACAACTCCCGGAACCCGTTGCCGAGGCCGGAGTTCTTCAACCCAAGACCGAGCCCGATCGCCTTGCCGTCGGCGCGGGCCGCGTCGTAGTGCGGCTTGATCGCGTCGAGGCAGACTTCGGCACCACCGCAGCCGTCGTCCATGATCTGGCCGGGCCCCCACACTTGCCCGGGATGGATGACGTTGCGCTTGCGCATCTCCCATCCATCGATGCCGACCATCTCCGCGAGGCGATCGATGATCCCCTCCATGGCGAACTGCGCCTGATTGGCGCCGAAGCCGCGGAACGCGCCGCAGATCGGATTGTTGGTGCGCACCGCAACCGCCCTGACGTCGAGGGCCGGCACGTGATACGGGCCGCTGCTGTGACCGGCGGCCCGCTCGAGCACTTTCATCCCAACGCTGGCGTACGCCCCGCTATCACCGATACCACGCACGCGAATGGCGGTGAGATGACCGTCGGCATCGCATCCAGCCCAGTACTCGAGGCGGATCGGGTGACGCTTGGCGTGGATCACCAGGCTCTCTTCGCGTGACAGCGTGCATTTCACCGGCCGATCGAGCAACCATGCCGCAAGCGATGCATGGGCCTGGTTGCTCATGTCTTCCTTGCCGCCGAATGCTCCGCCATTGGACACCAGCGTCACGGTCACCTGCTCGTTGCCGACGCTGAGCATGCGGGCAATGTCGTCGCGATCGTCCCACACTCCCTGGCCGCCCGAATACACCTGCAGGTGGCGTACACCGTCGATCGACGACGGCACCGCCAGCGTGCTCTCCGGCTCCAGGAATGCCTGCTCGACGCGTTGCGTGTGAAACACCTCGTGCACGGTGTGGGCCGCGCTCGCCAGACCGCCGTCGACATCGCCACGCGAGTACTCGCTGACACTCAGCACGTTCGTGTCGGTGCCCCACACCGCGACCGGCGCATCGACAGCGAGCGCGGCTTCGGGGTCGGTCACCGGCGTCAAGACGTCGTAGCCCACCCCGACCAGCGCTGCGGCGTCGCGCGCCTGCTGACGGGTTTCGGCGACGACGATGGCCAGCACGTCGCCTGCGTAGCTGGTGCGCCCGCCAACGGGGATCATCACCGGCCAGTCCTTGTAGATGATCCCCACACGCAGTTCGCCGGCGATGTCGGCAGCGGTGAACACTGCGACGACACCCGGGGCCGCGACGGCGGCGGTCGTGTCGAACGACTCAATGTCGGCTCGGGCGTGGGCCGTGAGGTGCAATGCGGCATGCAACATCCCGGCAACCCGCATGTCATCGATGTAGTCACGATCACCCAGGGTCAATTCGCCCGCCTCGTACCTCGCACCGGCACCGCCAACCGTGGCCGCGAGCGACGGTTCGAATTGCTTGCCCTTGGCGACGGCATCGATTGCCTCGAGGATCTTGACGTAGCCAGTGCAACGGCACAGGTGGGCACCGAGGTGGCGAGCCATGTCGCTGGGTTGCAGGTCGGCGCCCTTCTTGTCGATCTGCGCCTTGGCCCGCATGACGATTCCGGGAATGCAGAATCCGCACTGCAGGCCACCGCATGCCGCGAAGGCATCGGCAAACGCCGTGCGTTCTTCCGCGGCGACACCCTCCAGCGTCGTGACCGCCTTGCCCGCGGTCTTGGCCAGCGACTGCTGGCAGCTGACGATCGCCTTGCCGTCGACGTGCACCGTGCAACATCCGCATTGACCTGAGGGCGAGCAACCGTCTTTCGGGGAGGTGATGTCGAGCTCTTCGCGCAGTGCGGCGAGCAGGTGCGGATGATCGTCGCGAACGGTCACCGCCACACCGTTGAGTTGGAAGTCGACACCCACGATTTACATTTTGTCAAAGTCCGGCCACATTTGAAAGCCGCTGGGTGAACGCACCGAGTCAATGCAGTGCGGCTTGGGCGTGATCGATGGCGACTTGAGCCAGCGTGATGTCACCGTCGGCCACCAGCCACACCAGGCCGGGCCGCGCGGGGACCGGCACCCGTCGCGGCAATGTGGCCCCGACCAAGTCGCCGTCGAGATCGCTCGACGAGGTCGTGATGATGCCGAGCCGGCTACGCCGAACGACGCCGGTCCAGTGCCCGTAGCTCTGACGTAGCGAGTCGGGTTTGCCTGTCGCGACGATCATCAGGCCGGGGCGACGCGACGCAGCAAGCGCAGCAAGCGCGCCACCGACGTCATCGACCAGTTCGGCGTCGTCAATGGCGAGCAGCGCCCTGCCAGCAGCCGGAACGTCGTCAATGATCTCGGCGAAGGATCGATAGCGGTGCTGCTCATCGAGTGCGCTGCGGCGCGGCGCGACGACGCGCCACCAGCCATCCGGGTACGCATCGCGCCAGGCGTGCACCATCCGCTTCAGCGTCGTGCTGCGCCCCGATCGCGGCGGCCCGATGATCAGCAGGTGCTCTCCATCGGGAACATCGACGGTGCACACCCGACCGTCTCCGAATCGCAGCCCGAGCGGTAGGAGAGAATCGTCCCCGAGCAGGCTTCCCGCCGGAAGGTCAACGGCGTCGAGTGCGGCGGCCAAGCACTCGACCGGCGCTGGTACCTGGCCGTCGACGCAGGCAGGCAACGGCAGCGTGCCGAGCATCAATTGAGCTTCGAGACCGGTCGACACCACGTGGATCCGCCCTGGCTGCGGCGCGGGCACATCTGCCGCGGCAACACCGAGCGCCGAGGCGTCGAGCGGATCGGTGAGGTGAAAGATCCACCGCTGTGCGCAACGGGCGAGCACGCTCGACGGAATCGCCGCAGCGCGGTCGAAGGAACAGACCATCACCACGTCGTGCGCTGCACCCAAGGCGATGATGGTGTCGAGCATCTGCGACTCGGCGAGCGTTTCAAGATCGTCGACAGCATTTCGCACCGCGTCGAGTCCGTCGACAAGCACCAGGATGGGATGCCTTGGCGCGGCCGGATGGGCGACCCGGTGACCGACCTCGTCGGCCAATCGGTTGAGCAACCTCAATAGCCGTTCGCGTTCGTGCAGCCGCACGACGCCCGCGGATCGTGGAGAGTGCTCGAACATCGCCAGTGCCTTGTCGCCTCGACCGTCGATGACATAGAGGTGACATCCACTTCCATCGACTGCGGCGGCGGTACCGAGGAGCACGAGTGCTGACGTCACCCCGCTGCCGGCGGCGCCCACGAGCAGCAGGTGACCGTCGGCGCGGTTCCACCGCAGGGGTCCGACACGCTGACGGTCAGGGTCGTCGACCAGTCCGACAATCCCTTGAGCGATAGCCGATCCGTCGACGGGCAGATGAGAGGGGAGTGGGGCCAGCCACGGCGACACGGTCGGACGTGCGCCCACCAACGCACAGGCCTGGCGAACCGCGGCGACCAGCACATCGAGTTCGGTACCTCCCTCGGCGAGTGGCGCAGTACATCTCGCCGTCTGGAACGTCAGTATCTCGTCAGGCCCGAGACGCATCACTGCACGACCCGGCAGGCCGCGAGGTATCGCTGCCGGAGCACGGTCGCCGACGACATCAACGGCGTCGGCGCTGTCGTGCAACCTCAGCGCCAATCGCAGATTGGTGTTGGCACGGATGTCGTCACTGATCACGCCGCTCGGGCGTTGCGTGGCCAGGATCAGGTGCACGCCCAAACTGCGACCGCGTTGGGCGATCCCGACCAAGGCGTGCAGGAAGTCGGGTTGCTCACTGACAAGCGCCGCGAACTCGTCGATCACGACGACCAGGCGTGGCAGCACCTCGATCGGAGCTCGCCGTCGATACGAAGCAAGATCTGCGGCGCCGACGACTCGAAGCAGATGCTCGCGTCGGCGCAATTCGGCGCGCAGACAACGGAGTGCTCGACTCGCCAGGTGGTCGTCGAGGTCGGTCACGACGCCGACGACGTGTGGCAGGTCGGCGCACGCATCGAACGTCGAGCCGCCCTTGTAGTCGATCAGCACGAACGTCAGGTGATCCGGACTGGACGAAACTGCCAGCCCGACAACCAGGCTGCGGAGGAACTCGCTCTTGCCGGCGCCGGTGGTTCCGGCCATCAGCGCGTGTGGTCCGTCGCGGTCCAGATCGATATCGACCACGCCATCGCTCGCCATGCCAATCACGGTGCGCGGCGGCGGATCGGCGCCACCGGCCAGCCACGAGGCAGCAATGGCCGCCGGCTCGGGCGACGCCAGCAGCGAGATCAGCGAGACGTCGCGTGGGATGCGGCCTGCTCCGCCCAGGGGATCTTCGGGATCGACCAGTCCGCTGAGAGAGTTCACCAATCTCAGCGCGCTCTGCTCGCTGATCCCGAAGCATCGAGCCTGAACTGGCAGCGACGCCAATGCAGCGTCAGCATGCCATCTGGCGTTGACCGGGCCGCACTGGTCGAGCAGCGACGAACAGACATGCGGTATCCCGCAATCGGGCCCAACCAGAACGATCAACGCCGTCGAACGGTCGGCAACGACCACACGGCGCAAGGGGCTGGTGCGAGCCGCCAACAGCTCGGGCTCGTCGGTGATGACCACGAGATGGGGATGCGGGGCGATGTCGGACTCGGCGACGGTTTCGAGCAGATCGGACTCGGCCACCACGGCAACGAGCCCCGCCGCGGTCGTTGCATGGGGCAACTGTTCGAGCCACCGCCAACGCGCCGGTTCGCTCGTGACCACGGCGATACGCACATCGGCCGGGCCGCAGTTGGCTGCCAGCTGCATGACGATCGACCGCGCAGCAGCGCGCGCCTGATCGGGATGGCCGCGCACCGCCAATCGGCATTGGGGTCCGATGTCGGCGACCAGGGGCAGATCGGGCAGGAGCGCAACGGCACTGAGGTTGCCCGTCGCCGTGCGCATGCCCGCGCCATCGTCGAGTCGAGGGGTCCACGCGATCGTTCCCAGTCCGATCGACACGGCAAAGCCGTCGACGTGGGTTCCCCGCCGAGCCCACAGATCGGCCGTGCGGCCCTCGATCGCCAGCCGCGCCGAGACCGGAGTCGAATCATTCGCCACATGATGGGCGACGAACGCGGTGCGCTGTGCGGCGACGGCGCTCTCGTACTCCGCCAGCTCATCCTGCGCGGTCAGCGTGTCGCGACGACGACGGCGGAGCATGGTGATTCGCTGTCCACCCCACGTCCCGAACGCAACGATGGCCCCGAGGGCGCCGAACACCAGAAACATCGGCTGGTGCAACAACACGGCGATCAAGCCCGATCCGGCGAGCGCCAGCAGCGCGGGCACAACCCCACCGCTCGTGTCGTCCCGCATCGTTCGGTCGGCAGGCGGCACTACCGGGCCGGGACTCCACACACCTGCCGCCCGCGGACAGCGCACGACCACGCTCCCAGCAGAGGTCGGCGTGATGTTGGCGAGATTCAGTCCCTGAGCTGGTGCTGTGAGATCGCCGGGGAACATGGTGAGCACGCTGTGACCGATCTCCAGCCGCGCCGCTGACACGATCAGCGCCGAATCGGTGATGGCATCTCCGTCGACACGCAGCGGCACTCGTCCGGTGAGTTGACGCACCGTGACGCCGCTTGGGGCCCCGTCTGGGGCGCGCGGTGGCGAGATCTCTATCAGCAGGTGGTGGGGCTCGAGCGCCCGGTCGTCACAGCGCACCGCAGCGCCGCGTGCCCGGCCGACGATGTGTGACCCGCATCCCAGTACAGCCGTCGCACCCGCGTCGGGTCCTGCTTCCCACATGAGAGTCCAGATGTCGTTCATCACCCAAGGGAGACACGGTGACAGGCCGCAGGCGGAAGCACATCCGCCAATCGCCGGAAAATCTCGGCGAACACCAACACAGTGAGAGGCGCAGTGAGAGGCGCGGTGAGACCGGCGATGAGATCCGAAGCGCACTGTTCGCCGCATGACATCCCTCCCGAATCACCGATACCTCCTCACCCGGCTGCAGCGCGAATGGAATCTGCTCAGCGGCCGGCGTTCCGCAGTGGCACGCGCTACCGCCTGGAAGTTGACGCCACGGATGCTCAGTTCCCTCGACGATCTCCTGGTGCTTACCGGCCTCGGCCCGGTGGAGATGGATGCGGAGAGCGACGAGGCGATGCGTCGACTGGTGGTCTTGGCGCGACATGACGAGCTTGCGGCGAGGGTTGTGTTGCAGCGCATGCTCCCCGGGCTCAGCACGTGCGCCAGGCGCAACTCCTCCGGCTTCGATTCCCAGCTCGATGCGCTCGACGAACTGCTGTCCGAGGCGTGGTCCGTGATCCGCTCGTTTCCCATCGAGCAACGCGATCGCTACGTCATCAAGAACCTGCTGCGCGACTGCGAACACCAGGCTTTCATCAAAGCCAGGCGACGCTTGCTGGTGCACGACCTCACGGATCCCGCCAAGCTCGACAGGGCGGTCGAACCAGACGATCTCGCCGTCGAGCCGATGGTCACGATTGTCGAGTTGCTCGGCCGCGCCAGGGCGGCGGGCATGAGCGAGGCTGATGTGGCCATCGTGGTGACGTTGCTCAACACGTCGAATGTCAAGCAGGCGGCAGCCGCTCTACGAGTGACGGATCGGACCGTGCGCAACCGTCGCCAGGCGGTCGTTCGTCAGTTGCGGGCGCTGGCCGAGGTTGCGTGAAGCAGGATACGTCGTTCGGGAACATGTCTCAGGGGCTTTCGCTGACCAACCATTCCAGGTGCTCGATCAGCGGCGGAATCGAACGCTCGATCACGTCGAACATGTCGGCATACGCGCTGGGTGGGCGGCCCCAGGGGTCGGCCAGGTCTTCGTCACCCGGCATGGCGAACGGGTCCCATCGTCGCAACAGCTGTATCTGCACCGGCTCCACGCGGGCATACGCACCCCGACGTGACTCTTCGCCACCGCGCAGCCGCTCGAGGTCCGAGGCATTGTCGCGGTCCATGGCGATGATCAAATCGCAGCGCGCGAAGTCGTCGGGATGGACCTGGCGCCCGATGTGGCTGACGTGGTAGCCGCGCAGGCCACCCTCGTGCGATGCCAGCGGATGAGGAAGGTCACCGATGTGATCACGACCGGTGGATGCCGAGTCGAAAGCGACGTGCTCGGTCCCGCGCTGCCGGGCGACATGGGCCGCCACGGCATGGGCCGATGGCGATCGGCAATGGTTGCCCAGGCAGACGAACAGCACTCGGATGGGTTGCGGCATACGTGAGCGATTCAACCGGTCGGATTGAATCGGCGCAACCGCAAGCTGGTGCTGACGACTAACAAGCTGGACGAGGCCATTGCGACTCTGAGTATCGTTTACCGTCGCGCGGACTGTCAGGGCCGGTCTGTGTAGCTTGCCCGGCGCTTCTCCAGGAACGCGGCGATGCCTTCTTGCGCATCGTGCGTGGTAGCCGATCGCGACATCACGTCGACGGCGTAGGCGTAGGCGTCGGTCTGGCCGAGTTCGGTCTGGGCGTAGTAGCCGCGCTTGCCGGCGGCTTTCGAGGCCACGCTGCCCCGGGTGGCACGGCTCAACAGATCGTGCACCGCACTGTCGAGTTGTTCGTCGGGAACGGCGTAGTTGATGAGGCCCCACGTCGCCGCGGTCGCAGCATCGATGGGGTCGCCGGTGAGGGCAAGCTCCATCGCCCGCTTGCGGCCCACATTGCGCGAGACGGCGACCAAAGGCGTGTGGCAGAAGAGACCACCCTTCCCGCCGGGAATTGCAAAGGCCGCGCTCTCGGCGGCAACGGCCAGGTCGCACGAGGCGACGAGCTGGCATCCTGCTGCCGTCGCCAGGGCGTGCACCTTGGCGACGACGGGCTGCGGGATCGACTGGATCGTGTTCATCATCTCGGTGCAGACGTCGAAGAGATGAGTGATGTGGTCGAGGTCGGCACCGGCCATGTCGGCGAAGTTGTGACCCGCAGAGAAGACGGGGCCATTGGCGGCGAGGATCGCGCCGATCGACGAGCTCGATCCCACCGAACGAAATGCCTCGGTGACCTCGAGCATCACATCCAACGCCAAGGCATTGCGCTTCTCTGGTCGGTTGAGGGTGATGGTGGCGAACGGCCCGTCGCAGTCGAGGAGTACATGCTGATAGCTCACCTCGCCAGTGTGCCATGAAATCGGGGCGGGAATCCGGGCGGAGAATCAGGTCGGCTCGCCTTCGACGTCGCCATCGAAACGATTCAACGGTGCAGCCTCAGTTCGGTGTGGCGAGCTATCGCGTCGAAGTCCCGATCTGCGTGTAGCACCTCCAAGTTGCCTCGCATCGCGACAGCAGCGATCAGGCAGTCATTGAGAGCGCGCACGGTTTCCCCGGCCCGGCGACAACGCAGATAGAGACCAGCGGCCCGCTCGAAATCGCCCAGCCCCTCAGTTGCCATGAACTCGCAACGACCGAGCAGTCGACGCAACTGCTCAGCGTGCGTCTCGTCACGACCGCCCGCGAGCACCTCCATCATCACGACGTCGGTGGTGTAGAGGCGTACCTCAGATTCCACTAGCCGGCGGACCTGATGGTGCACTTCGCTGTCCGAAGCCCGAAGGTACTCAACCCAAGCCGACGTATCGATCAGCGTCACCCGAGCACTGCTGCGTCACTGGCACGCAACTTATCGAGGTCACCAACCCAGCCGGTGCCCTCCATCGTCAACGCCTCGTCTCGAGTCATCGCATCGCCGACCAGTCGTCGCAATGCGTAATCGACGGCCGCTCGCCTGCTTGGCAGTCCGTAGCGGCGCATCGCCTCAGCGACGAGGTCGTCGTCAAGTTCAAGATTCGTCCGAGTCATGACACTACTATACACAGTGATGTGTATCTAGGTGTTGTTTGATTCGCCGGGTAGGCATTCTCATATCCATTTGGATATAGTGTGCGAAGGAGGTGGATCATGACCGTTGCAGCTCGACTTCTACGACACGCCCGACACAGCACACCGCTCAGCCAGTCCGCGCTCGCGGCCAAAGTCGGCTTTCGCCAATCGAACGTCTCCCGCCTCGAATCGGAAGGACGCGACGTGAACGTCGACACCCTCGATCGCTTGCTGCGAGCTGTCGGATTTCGCCTCGCCGCGCTCCCGACCCAGAGCGCAACGGTGGCCGAAGCCGCCGACTCCACAGCTCGCTTTGTCGCCGCCGACAACGAGGACGGTGCCTATCGAGCTGTCATCCAATTGGTTGACGACCTTGCTCGCGAACATGGTGCAGAGCGAGTCGCGTTGACGGTGGCCCCACCGCCGCCCACGGGCGACGAGCGCTTCGATGCATTCATCGCCGGCGTCGTCGATTTTCGACTGGCAGCCGAGCGTCTGCCTCGCCCGAAATGGCTGACCGACGGTCCTCGCCTCGACTCGCCGTGGTTCGTTGACCGTTGGTCGATCGGCAACTCGAGCGTTATCGAGGCCACACCGCCCGAACTGCGAACTCGTGGAGTGATCATCGACGCTGCAGAACTGGCCAGCGTATGACGCTGGATCGTGACGACATCGTGGCAGGACTCGGCGAGCTTGCCGGCGAGTTGGACGCTGCCGGGTTGGAGCTCACGATTCATGTGGTCGGCGGCGCTGCAATCGCATTGGAGTACAACACCGATCGCCAAGCAACCAGCGACATCGACGCGTGGGTGAATGCGCGACCGGCGGTGCGCCAACAGGTCGTTGATGTGGTCGTGCAGATCGCAATTCGTCGGCGCTGGCCCGACGACTGGCTCAACGAGAAGGCTGTGATGTTCATCCCAGAAGGTGTCGGTGTCGGCCCACACGATTGGCGACCGACACTCGAGGTTGGCAAGGTGCGCGTCTTCGTCGCGCAGCCAATGATGTTGCTGGCGATGAAGCTGCGTGCGGGTCGAGGAAGGCGCGATCTCCCCGATCTCGAACCGCTCCTCGCAGCCTCCGGGCTTCACACGATTGAGGATGTCCAGGAAACCTTCGATGCCTACTACCCGCACGACGACATGAAGCCGCTCTCCCGTCACTGGCTAGAAGAGAACCTGCCGCATCGCACCACGTGACCGGCCGAGTGCGGTGCCCCCCCGGGGTCTCGAACCCCGAACCAACGGATTAAAAGTCCGCTGCTCTACCGTTGAGCTAGAGGGGCGACGGGCCGGGTGCGCGTGCATTCTCACCCGATTCCGCGCCAGGTTAGAGCCGCCCGGCCCAGACGGGACCAACCAATGCGCTCCAATGTCCGATTCGGCGTTGACGTCACTCGGCCTCAGTCGAAGTCAATGGCATTCAGCTCCTGGTCGGAAAAGCACGCTTGAAAGCTCGATATCACGGGATCGAGGTGGCTCAAATCCGGTCCCGTCGGCGTTGGTTCGTCGTCGTACGGCGGAACCAGCTCGAGTACGAAGGTCCATTGGGAGACCTCATCGTCGAGCGCTATCGCGACGCAGCGAGCCGACTCTTCGCTCATGAACTCAGTGCCCTGGGTGATGGTGGTGATCATCAACAACTCCCAGTCAGGTGAACACCGGCGAAGCGTTTCGACCATCGACTGTGCGTCGTCCAGCTCTATCTGCATCGTGAGGCCATACCCGAGCAGCCCGAATGGGTACTGCAGGACTCGGAGCTCGCGGATGCGCTCGACGCCGAGCGAACCGATCAGTCCGTCGCTGATGCATTGCGCGTCCACTTGACCTTGCGGGGCAAACGGTCGAACTGCCGATCGGGGTCGATCAGGTGGTGAAGGTAGAGAGCGTCGACGGCGCCGTGTGCATTCAGCTGCGCGAGTCGCTGCCCGACTGCGCGCGATCTGGCGCGGGATTCCATTTCTTCACCGTCGCAGGCACGACCGTGATCGTTGTCGACACCAATGTGGACGTCGCCGTTGTGACCGTCGGTGCAGAGCGCGCATACGCGCCGGTGATGGGGCGGTCTGTCCAGGTGTGGAGGTGTACCGGTCTCGATACGGCTCAGGCCAGAATCCGAGTGATCGATCCAACTCAGATCGTCATTGCAACCCCCGCGTCCGGCGGCTGATCCGCGTCACTCCGTCGTGGCAACGTCATCCGGCGTGACGCTTTGAACCGGGGCAGTATCCGCCGACCATAATGAGACGATGGGCAACGGGCAGGGTACGGCGATAGTTGTCGGTCGCCGCACGGAGCTCGACCTGTTGAGCGGAGTTCTCAGCAACCTCGACCGGGGCTCCGGGGTCACGATCCGGCTGCGCGGTGAAGCAGGCATCGGCAAGACCACGCTGCTCGACTGGGTGGCCGCCCAGAACTCGGGCGCGTTGATTCGACTGACCGGCTCCGAGTCCGACGCGGAGTTGGCGTACTCCGGCCTGGCCGCGTTGACCAAGGCGATCCGGGCGCTTCGCATCAAAGTTCCGGGGGCGCACGAGGCGGTACTGGCCAGCGCCATCGGCGATGGGTCGACGCAGGGTCAATTGGCTGTTGGTGGCGCCGTCCTCGCAGCCCTCGCAGCAGCCAGCGAGCACGCACCGCTGGTGCTGCTGATCGACGATGCACACTGGTTGGACGAACCTTCCTGCTGGGCCCTCGCATTCGCATTGCGTCGGCTGCCCGACGAGCCGGTCGTGGCCATCATCACCGAACGCTCGGGCATGGTGTCCAAGTTCGACAGTGCCGGTTTCGAGACCATCGACCTCAAGGGTCTCACCGTCGATGACGCGCTGACGATGCTGGGCGCTGGTACAGATCGCGACGTCGCTCAGCGATGTGTCGATGCCGCCGAAGGCAACCCGTTGGCATTGGGCGAACTGGCGCTCCTGCTCGATGACGACCAGTTGGCGGGGAGAACCCCGCTGCCTCACGACCTGCCTGTCGGCAATCGGCTGATCCTTTCGTTCGTCGATCGAATCAATGCCCTCGACGACGGAGCCCGGCAAGCGTTGGCCGTCGCCGCCGCCGCCCTCGACACAACCGCCGGCGACATCCGCGACGCGGTCGAGCGTTTCGAGACAGGTAACGCCGGGCTCATAGCCGGCGAGGCAGCCGGGATCGCGCGCGTCTCACCGGAATCGGTCGAGTTGACCCACCCACTGATGCGTACTGCGATTCGCGATGCAGTCGGTCCAGCGGCAATGCGGGCCGCTCATGCAGCGCTGGCACAAGTCGTCGGTGACGCCGACAAGCGAGCGTGGCACCTGGCATCTGCGACGATTGGTCCCGACGAAGCAGTCGCCGAAGTACTCGATCAAGTTGCCATCGTCGCCGATCGCCGCGGAGCCTGGGGCGCGGCAGCAGCCACCTGGGAGCGGGCGGCCGGTTTGTCGAGCGACGTCGCCGAACGTCACCGTCGCTTGTTGGCCGCCGGAACATCACGCTGGAACGCATCCGATCCGTATCGGGCGATCGCCGTGCTCGACCAAGTGGTGGCAATGTGCGACGACCCACTGGTTCGCTGCGATGCGATCGGCATCCGCTCTGAAGGCATCGCCTGGATGATCGACCAGAACCGCGGCGTTGACCTGCTCGCCGAAGAGGCGCTACGCATCGCGACCATCGATCCATCGCGCTCGATCGGGCTGTTCATCCGCGCTTCGTTGCACAGCGGCCTGGCCGGCCGAGCGGTCGATTGCCACCGGTACGCCCAGTCGGCCGTCGAGATCGCCGAGCCACTAGGCGTACCCATGCTGATCGCAGCCCGGGCCGTGCGGGGAATGTCGTCGCAACGGCTCGGAGATCGCGACGGTGCCGAGGCCGACCTCGACACGGCGAGCATTCTTGGTTCGCTGCCGATCGAGATGCTCGACTCGAAGTTGCTCCCGATTCTTCAGGCCGTTGCGCTGGCCCGCATGTCGCAGGAACGCTGGAGCGAGTCGAACGAGATGCTCGACCTCTCCATGGTCGCAGCCCGTCATCATGGCCTGGCCTCGGTGCTGGGCTTCAGCGGCGCGTTGCAGGGCGAGTTGTATCTTCGCTGCGGGCGGCTGACCGACGCAGTGCTTTCATCGGTGCTCGATGTCGATCTCAACGACACCCCCGACCTGCCGACGGCATCATTCGGTCACGCCGTGCTCGCCAGGGTCGAAGCAGTGCTCGGGCGAACGGCCTCGGCACGCACACGCGCCGAGGCCGTGATCGCTCGGGCGCGACGAGTTGGCATCACGGTGCTCGAGATATGGGGATTGTCGGCGCTCGGCCATGTCGCACTGACCACCGGCAGCTACTCCGACGCTGCAGAGCATCTCAGGCGCGTGCACCGCCTCCACACCGACGTGCTCGACGCCGGCGACCTGTGGTACCAGGGTGATCTGCTAGAGGCGCTGCTCGCCATCGACGCGGTCGACGAGGCCGCCGAGGTGATCGCCGAGGTAACAGCGAAGGCCGACGTGAGCAGATCGAAGTGGGGCGCAGCAGTCGCCCACCGCGGTCAAGGCATGTTGCACGATCGCCCCGACGATCTGCGCGAGTCTGCCGAAGAGCTCGCGGCGTTGGGCGCTCCGTTCGAGCAAGCCAGAAGCCTGTTGCTGCTGGGCGAGCGCCACGGCGATCACGAGGCCTCGCGTGCCGCCTTGCGCATCTTCGAGCGCGTCGGCGCGCAGCCGTGGGCCGCGCAGGCCCGCCGCATCGCCGGGCCCGTTGCCCCGACCAGCTCCTCGCTGGCCTCGCGATTGACCAATGACGAGCTACGAGTTGCCGTGTCGATCGCCCGCGGACGTACCAATCGGCAGGTCGCCGACGAGCTGTACCTCAGCCCGAAAACGGTCGACTCACTGTTCGATGCGATCCTCCCCAAACTGGGCGTCCGCGATCGAGCCGAACTGACACTGTTCGTCACCCGCGACATGGAGCAAACCCCGCTCTGATCGCCCGTTAGGCACGGTCAGCCATCGCGGCCAGACCATCGAAGACATCGGTGAACCGGGTTGTCAGGGGCGAGCAGCCGAGACGCACGATGTCGGGATCGCGGAAGTCGGTGATCACGCCGTGCAGGGCAAGGTCGTCGACCAGACGCATCGCGTTCGGGTGGTGGACAGCGATGTGACCGCCGCGGCGGGCGGCGTCCCGAGGCGTCGATGAGCGCAGGCCGAGCTGGTCACAGAGTTCCAGCCCGAAGCCTGTCAGCGCTTGCGCCTTGGCGGCGACCGCCTCGATTCCAGCCTCGACCGTCAGGGCGATTCCTTCCTCCGCGGCGGCGAGGGCGAGGATCGATGGCGAGCCGAGCAGTACTCGCCGGATGTCGGGCTGCGGCACGAAGGTCGGTCCCATCGCGAACTGGTCAGCCTGGGCGAACCAACCCCAGATCGGCTGCGGCAGCGTGTCTTGCAACTCCCCGGCTACGTAACTGAACGCCGGTGCACCGGGCCCGCCGTTGAGATACTTGTACGTGCAGCCGACCGCCAGCTGTGCACCCGCCGCACCAAGGTCGATCGCAAGGACCCCGGCGGCGTGAGACAGGTCCCACAGCACCATCGCACCGGCCGCATCTGCTCGCGCCGTCTCGCCAGCGATGTCTGCCACCTCGGCCGTGCGGTAGTCGACGACCGAGCGCACCATCACGGCGACATCGCCGAGGTCGTCGAGTTCGGCGCGCACCTGGAGTCCGCGAGCGTGGGCGATTCCGTCGACCACGTAGCGATCGGTCGGGAACTCGGCCGTGCTGATCGCGATCACACCCCGCTCGGGACGCAGCGCACATGCAGCGTCGACGAGTTGGTAGATGTTGATGGTCGTCGAGTCGTGAACGACAACCTCGCCCGCCGCCGCGCCGATGAGTGGAGCCAAGCGATCGCCAACCCGCTGCGGCAGGTCGAGCCAGTGATCCCACGACCGAATCAGCCCTGCGCCCCACTCATCGCTCATCACCCGTTCGAGCCGAACGATCGTGCGCCGTGGCATCATCCCCAACGAGTTGCCGTCGAGGTAGACCAACGACGGGTCGGCGACAACGAACTCATCGCGCCACCGCGCCAGCGAATCGCCGGCATCACGTGCAACCGCGTCATTGCGGGTCAGCATCGCGTCACTACTGCACGAGCCCGGTGAAGCTGGAATGGCGCACGTATCCCTCGTTGGTGAACTCGGCGATCTCAACGTCGGCGTGCAACTCGGGCCGCACCCAGATCGCATTGCGCGAATACTCGCGAGGAGGCAGCGAAGCAAATGGGCAGCTGTCACTGCGAAGGCTCCGCAACCTTGCCGACAGGTCGCTCAACGTGCGCTGGTTGAACCCTGTGCCTACGCCGCCGGCGAACCGCAGCCCATCGGCTTCGGGCACGCCGACCAGGAGCGCGCCAAACGTTGTGCCACGGTTACCGGTGCCAGGCGTATACCCGCCGATGACGACCTGCACGGTGTGCCGGTTCTTCACCTTCCGCCAATTCGGTGTGCGCTTGCCGGGCACGTAGATACTGCCCAGTCGCTTGGCCATCACTCCTTCCAGGCCACGCTCGATCGTCGCCGCGACCAGCGCGGCTCCATCGCCGACACGATGCGCCGGCACCATCCAGTTCGGCCCGGACTCCAGCAGCCCGGTCACAAGCTCGCGGCGCTGCTCGTACGGCAGGGCAATCGTGTCGTGACCATCGACCGACAGCACGTCAAAGGCGTAATAGGCGACCTGTGTGGCGTGCTGCTGCATCAGCTCGAAGCTCGGTCTCCCCTCGGCGTCGAGCACCACCAGTTCGCCGTCGATGATCGCCGACTTCGCGTTGACGGACGCGGCGAGTTCGGCCAACTCCGGATACTTGGCCGTGACATCGAGCAGGTTGCTGCTCTGCAACCGGGTCTGACCGGCATCGACGAACGCCAGTGTGCGATAGCCATCCCATTTGATCTCGTACGCCCACGTGTCGTCGTCGGAGGGCAACGTGCCGATTGCGGCTTTCATCGGCGCGACCGGATATCGCAAGGTCATCGGCGTGGCAGCCTGCTGGACAGCACCGCGTCGGCTTCGAGGCGATCGAGCTCGGCCTCATCGATGTGGAGCAGTTCGCCAAGCACGGCGCGGTTGTCTTCGCCGCGATAGCGAGGCTCGCCGCGCAGACCGACGTCGCCGCTGGCGAATCGCCAGGGTGAGTTGGGTAGGCGCAACGTTCCGTCGCCACGGTCGCTGACTTCCACGACAGCGCCGCGCTCCTTCGCCCAATCGGTGTCGCACACCTCGCGGAGCGATCGCAACGTGCCCGTAGCCAGGCCGTACTCGCCCATCGCAGATTCGATGTCTTGCGGTGTCGCAACGGCAAGAGCCCACGCAGTGAGGATCTCGATGATGTCGGCGAAGTGCGCGAGCCGCGACGGCACATCGACGAAACGAGAATCGTCGATCAGGTCGGCTCGCCCGATTGAACTCATGAATCGTTCGAACGTTCCGCGCTCGGCGGGATGGCCACTGATCACCACGCTCTCACCGTTCGCCGCGGCGAGCACGGGATAGCCGGCCGGCCCGAAGCTGCGGATCCACTCGGGCGGAACATCGCCGTCCCACAGTTGATCGTGGGCGTGCTCGTTGACGTAGAGCATCGTCTCGGCCATGGAGATCTCGATGCGATCGCCGCGGCCCGTGCGCTCGCGGTTGAACAAGGCAGCGAGAATTGCCGAGGCAGTTTCGAGCGCGGTGTACATATCGGCATGGCTGAATGGATCGTTGGCGTACTGACCGCCACGCACATCGCCTTGCTCCTTCGTGATCCCCGTCTCTGCGCCGACCACTGGTGCATAGGCGCGCCGCTCGGCCCATGGTCCGCTGGAGCCGTACCCGCTGATCGAGGCGTAGATGATCCCGGGGTTGCGTGCTGCGACCGCCTCGTACCCGAGCCCCATGCGATTCATCACACCCGGCCTGAAGTTCTCGAGTAGCACATCACTGCTGTCGGCGAGCCGCAACAACAGGTCCACCGCTTCTGGTTTGCTCGTGTCGAGGCTGATATTGCGCTTGCCGGCATTCTGTTGGACAAAGTACGTGGCCAACCCATTGACCCGCGGGTTGACAGTTCGAGTGATGTCACCTTCGGGCGGCTCGACCTTGATCACGTCGGCGCCCAAGTCGCACAGCATGCGCGTCGCGTGCGGTCCGCTGAGCACCCTCGTGAAGTCGAGCACGCGCACGCCGTCGAGTGGTCGCTTCGTCATGCGGTCAGGGTAATTGCCGCGGTCACTAGCCTCGCATCGTGCACAACGACCTGAAGCTTGTCGAGGCTCGCCTCCAACGCGAGTTGCATGAGCGAGTGCTTCCGGCCGTGTACCGCTGCTCCGTGCCACTGGGAGTGGAGGCGTGGGACGCGCCGGGTGAGCCGGTGTCGTTCGACGAGGCGATGAGTGGCGACTATCGCCAGTTCGCGATCGGCGATCACTGGAGCCGGCCGTGGGGCACGACATGGTTTCGGTTCACGGTCGACGTGCCGGCTGCACTGATCGGCCCGCAGCTCGAGGCGGTGATCGACCTCGGCTTTCACCCTGATTCCGCCGGCTTCCAATCAGAAGGGCTGGTGTGGATCGATGGCCAGCCGGTGCAGGGGATCCATCCGCGCCGGACCGGCCTCCCGCTCCCCAACATCGAGGCCGGTCCGTTCACGTTCTTCGTCGAAGCAGCGTCCAACCCGGCATTCCCAGGGTTCAGGCCGTCGTTGCTCGGCTCGCTCGCCAAGGCCGGCAACAAGCCGCTGTACCGATTGCGGCAAGCGTCGATCGGGTGTCGCGACGACGCGGTGTTTCACTTGCTGCTCGATGTCGACGTGCTGCTGGGGCTGGCCCGCTCGCTACCAGCCGACGACGCCCGCCGCGTGCGGGTACTGCGCCAGTTGGAGGCCGCATTCAACGTGCTCGACCTCGACGATGTCGGCGCGACCGCCGCGAGTGCGAGACGGCTGCTACAACCCGCACTCGGTCTCGGGGCACGCGGTGGAGCCCACCACGTGATGGCAGTCGGTCACGCGCACATCGACTCGGCGTGGCTGTGGCCGATCCGCGAAACCCAACGAAAGTGTGCGCGCACCTTCGCCTCGGCCGTCCGGCTGATGGACGACTACCCCGACTACCACTTCACCTGCTCGCAAGCGGCTCAATACGACTGGATCGAACGTCGTCACCCGACCGTGTTTCATCGCATCCGCGACAAGATCGTTGCCGGTCAATGGCACCCGGTCGGTGGCATGTGGGTCGAGCCCGATATGAACCTCCCGAGCGGTGAGAGCATCGTCCGTCAGTTGGTCATCGGGCAACGCTATTTCGAATCGAAGTTCGGAGCACGCAGCACGGTGATCTGGATTCCCGATGTGTTCGGCTATCCAGCAACGCTGCCGCAGATCTTCCAGCAGGGAGGCTGCTCGCGTTTCGTCACCCAGAAGCTGAGCTGGAACAAGCAGAACGTGTTCCCGCACTCGACCTTCTTGTGGGAGGGCGTCGACGGATCACGAGTGCTGACCCACTTCCCGCCGGTCGACACGTACAACGCCGAGATCACCTCGGCCGAGGTTCGCTACGCAGAAGGCAACTTCAAGGACCACGGTTGGAGCAATTGGTCGCTGATGCCATTCGGTCACGGCAACGGCGGTGGCGGGCCCACCCGGGAAATGCTCGAGCGCGCCAGGCGCATGGCCGATCTCGATGGCGTGTCGCGCATCGAGTTGGGAACACCCGACCAGTTCTTCGGTCATGTCGAGGCCGAGATTGCGGCAGGAGCGCCAGTGCCGGTGTGGTCGGGCGAGCTCTACTTCGAGATGCACCGCGGCACGCTGACGTCGCAGTCGGCGACGAAGGTCGGCAACCGCCGCTGCGAGCGACTTCTGCGCGAGGCCGAACTGTGGTGGGTTGCGGCAGGGGGTGCACCGGACGAGGTCACGGGAGAGCTCGAGGAGCTATGGAAGGAAGTGTTGTTGCAGCAGTTCCACGACATCATTCCCGGCTCATCGATCGCCTGGGTTGCCGATGATGCAGAGGCAGCACATCAACGCGTCGCCGAGCGTCTGGAGACGATTATCGCCCAGGCCATCTCAATGGCAGCGCCCGCCGGTCGATCGGTCGCCAATGCTGCGAGCCACGCCCGACGAGAGGTGATCGTCATCGACGGTGAACCGACCATGGTCGAAGTTCCTGGTTCGGCCATTGCAGCAGTGGCCGCGGCAACATCACACGACCACCGTGTCACGATCACCGAGCGCTCGATGAACAACGGGCTGATCACCGTCAGCTGGAACCTCGATGGTGAGGTCACCTCGATCATCGATGTCGTGCACGGCCGACAACTGTTGCCTCCGGGCAAACGGATCACCCTCGAACTCGCACCCGATCATCCGGTCGAATACGATGCTTGGGATCTCGAGGCCTGGACTCGATCACTCGGATCATCGATCACGTCGACGTCATCGATCGAGCTCAACTCTCACCCGTTGCTTGCCTCACTGGTGGTGAATCGCAATTTCGGCAAGTCGACGCTCACCCAGACGTACACAGTGCGTGCCGGATCGGCGCGACTCGACATCACCTTCGACATCAATTGGCACGAAGACGAGAAGTTGCTCACGCTGATGGTCCCCATCGATGTGCACACCCACGAGGCGATCTGCGATATCCAGTTCGGTCACGTGAAGCGCCCGACTCACGCCAGCAGTTCGTGGGACGCGGCAAAGTTCGAGGTCTGCGCGCACCGCTTCGTCGACCTCAGCGAGCCGTCGTTCGGCGTCACCGTGCTGAATGACGGCCGGTATGGCCACGGCGTGCAGGACGGCGGCGTCAGCGTGTCGTTGCTGCGCGCCGCCAAGTATCCCGACCCCGACGCCGATCACGGAAGGCATACGTTGACCATCGCGGTGTTGCCGCACGGCCCGGGATTGCACGAGGTGCTCCGCGAGGCCGAGGCCCTCAACCTGCCGCTTCGGGTTGTGACCGGTCACGCAGCCGCGGCACCACGTCCGGTCGTCACGCTCGATCACCTCGGTGTGCAGCTCAGCAGCGTGAAGCACGCCGACGACGGGTCGGGTGATCTGATCGTTCGCCTGTACGAAGCGTGCGGCGACCGTGCTGATGTGACGGTGCGCACGCCGGATCGGATCAGCGGTGCGTTGCGCTGCAACCTGTTGGAGGAGCCTGTCGGCGGCATCGAATGCAGCGATGGCATCGTCTCACTGACGCTACGACCATTCGAACTTGCCACCCTGCGTCTGCTGACGTAGGGCGTCAGACGCTGAGGTGGTTGAGAGCCATCGCCGCGTACATGGTTGTGCCCGTGACCATGGCTTCCTCGTCGAACACGACCCTGTTCGAGTGATTTGGTGCCGCAGTCCGCAGATTTCGGTCCGCATGTGTGCCACCGAGGAACACCATCGCGCCTGGAATCTGCTGCAGCACGTAGCTGAAGTCCTCTGCTCCCATCAAGGGATTACGCAGGCGCACGGTCTTGTCAGCGCCGACCAGCTCGCCGGCCAGGTTCAACACGACATCGGCCTGGTCCTTGTCGTTCACCGTCACCGGGTAGCCATCGACCAATTCAACCGTCACCTCGGCATCGTGCGCTGCGGCGATGCCCTCGGCGACACGACGAATGCCGTCGTGCACCAGACGGCGCGTGCGCTCGCTGACCGAACGGATGGTGCCCTCGATCTCGGCCGTCTCGGGGATGATGTTGTTCACGGTGCCGGCGGTGATCCTGCCAACGGTCACCACAGCCGGATCGAACACGTCGATGCGCCGGGTGATCATGGTCTGCATCGCCTGCACGATCTCGCACGCAATCGGGATCGGATCGAGTGCTCGATACGGCTCACTGGCGTGCCCACCGCGACCCTTGACCGTGATGAACACGGTGTCGGCCGCGGCCATGATAGAGCCACCGCGGCAGCTCAGCCAACCGGTCGGCAGCGACGAGGTGATGTGCAGCGCAAAGGCACCGGTGACCGGAGACTCGGACCCATCGGCGCGCTTGGGAAGCTCGAGCAAGCCTTCCTCGAGCATGAACCTGGCGCCATGGTTTCCCTCCTCACCGGGTTGGAACATGAACAACACCCGCCCGGCAATGTCGGCTCGTTGCGCGCTCAGCAGTTTGGCCGCGCCGACGAGCATCGACGTGTGGGTGTCATGGCCGCACGCATGCATGGCTCCGTCGCTCCTCGACACGAAGTCGAGTCCGGTGTCCTCCGTCAGCGGTAGTGCGTCCATGTCGCCGCGCAACAACACCGTCGGGCCCGGCTTGCCACCGTCGAGGAGCGCAGCGATCCCGCTGGTGGTCTCGTGCAACGTGACGTCCAGGGGCAGGCCGTCGAGTGCCCCGAGCACGGTGTCGCGAGTGATCGGCAAGTCGTTACCGATCTCGGGCCACTGGTGCAGCGTGCGCCGCATGTTCACCATGTCGTCCAGCAGGTCGTGGGCTCCGTCGCGCAGCGTGTCGAGTTGCATGGGCGCATGGTAGACCTGCGCGAATGACCGACGAACTGGTCGACATCGTCGACGACGACGACAATGTGGTCGCCACGGTCACCCGCGCCGAGATGCGCGCCCGCAGGCTCCAGCATCGGTCGGTCGGCATCGCCGTGGTATCGAGCGACGGTCGTCTGCTGATCCATCGGCGCAGCGAGGCCAAGGACATCTGGCCGGGCTGGTGGGACATCGCCGCCGGGGGCGTGGTCGCATCCGGCGAGACGTACGCGGAGGCCGCTCGACGTGAGCTCGCCGAAGAACTCGGGCTGATCGATGTCGACGTCGAGTTCCTCGGGCAGGCGCGGTACGTCGACGACAAGTTGGCTGCGCTCTGCCGTGGATACCGAGTCGTGCACGACGGCCCGTTCACGTTCGCCGACGGCGAAGTGGCCGATGCTCGCTGGGTGACGTTCGACGAGCTCGACGCGATGCGGGCCACGCACCGCTTCCTCCCCGACAGCATCACGCTCCTGCTTCCGCTGATCACGCCACATTGATCATTCCGCTTCGGGCAACGCGGTGTGCCTCTTTGAAGGTGAGCAAACGAGCTCGCGAAGAAGGAGACACCATGAGTATGTACGGGGCCAATCCCGAGCAGTTGAGCGGCCTCGGCCGGTCGATGAAGCAACAGAAGGTGGCAATCGACGGGGTGATCGGCGCGGTCAGTTCGGCCCTTGCCGGAACCGTGTGGGAAGGCCCTGCCCGTCAGCAGTTCGAGGGCGACTGGAACACCACCTTCAAGAACGCACTCAACCGGCTCAACGAGGCATTCGAGGTGGCTGGCACGGACTGCATCAATCGCAGCACCGACCTGCAGCGGGTGATGGGCGCCCGTTGACCATCACAGCCGCGCCGGCCCGGCCCTCCCTACCTGCCCCGGGCCGGCGCAGCTGCGACGTTCGATACAGTTCAGTCGCGTGCTGCTGCTGGAGTTCACCATCGAACCATTCGTCGAGGGCCAACCCGGGCCTCACGTCATTTCGGCCGTCAAGGCCGCCCAGGCCCTCGGATTCGCGATCGACTTCGGACCATTCGGTTCGAGTTGCAGTGTTCCCGCAGAGCAGGCCGGGCAAGTAGCCCGGGCAGTCCTCGACGCGGCGTATGCCAACGGCGCCACCCACGTCAGCCTGCACACCGAGCGCCTGACGGAGAATCCATGAGTGGCCTGCCACGCCATCCGTTCGTGTTGGCGGTGAAGCCGGTCGTCGAAGCACTCGGTGCCACGCTCGTTCCAGCCGACGAACGCGAGCCGGGCGACATGCCCTTGCGCTGGGAGGGTTCGATCATCGCTGCTGTGCGCATGGCGCCACTGCACGGCGCCCTCGACCGCCTGATCGACGGCGTCGAGCGCGAGTTCGGCGCGTCGCTGCCGTCCCTCGCACGCGAAGACAAGCAGCGAGCCATCCGCCTGCTCGACGAGCGCGGCGCCTTTACGCTTCGACGCGCAGTTGAAGACGTCGCCGACGCCATGGGCGTCAGCCGTATCACCGTGTACAACTACCTCAACGCCCTGCACCGGTGATCAGCCGACCGTGAGCGCCTTCGATGTGATCGGCTTCGACGCCGACGACACCTTGTGGCACAGCGAGGACGGGTTCCGGGCCAACGAGGAACGCTTCGTCGAGCTGATCGCGCCCTATGCGCCGGCCGGGGTCGGCGTGAAGGCGGCGCTGACCGCGACTGAACGTAAGAACCTCGCCGCATTCGGCTACGGGGTCAAGTCGTTCGGCCTGTCCATGGTCGAGGCTGCTGTCACGATAAGCGGCGGCCGGGTCCCCTCGACGGTCGTCGCTGAGATGATCGAGATGGTCCGAGGACAGTTGGAGGAGCCGGTGCGGCTGCTCGAGCACGTTCCCGAAGTGCTGGCCGAGGTCGGAGCCGGACGCCGATTGATCCTGATCACCAAGGGCGACCTCATCCACCAGACCCACAAGGTCACCACCAGCGGGCTCGAGCACCACTTCGAACATGTCGAGATCGTGCTCGAGAAAGACCCCGAGACCTACGCCGCCGTGCTGTCGCGGCTCGGCATCGATCCGACACGTTTCTGCATGGTCGGCAACAGCGTGCGCAGCGACATCTTGCCGGTGCTGGCGCTCGGCGGCCACGGTGTACATGTGCCTTACCCCATCCTGTGGGACCTCGAGCAGGTCGACCACGATGCGCACTTCGTCGAACTCGCCTCGCTCGCCGACCTCCCTGCCTGGCTCGCCGACCGCTAGAGGCGGCGCAGGGAGACTTCGGTGACTCGGTGGTCGGGGCCCTTGCGCAGCAGCAGTGCTGCCCTCGTCTTGGTCGGTGCGATGTTCTCGCGCAGGTTCTTGCCGTTGATCTCGTGCCAGATGAACTTGGCGGTATCGACCGCTTCATCGTGAGTCAGGTCGGCATAGTGGCGGAAGAAGCTGTCGGGATTCTGGAACACCGTGTCGCGAAGCTTCATGAAGCGCTGCACGTACCACTCTTCGATGTGCGCTTCGTCTGCATCGAGGTAGATGCTGAAGTCGAAGTAGTCGCTGACGAACTCGGTGGCAGTCTCGAGAGGCCCACCTACCTGCAGGACGTTGAGGCCTTCGATGATGGCAATGTCGGGTTGGCGGACCTCGACCATGTCGCCTTCGATGATGTCGTACACGACATGGCTGTATACGGGTGCGTGGGCAGTGGCGGTGCCGCTCTTCAGGTCGCGGAGAAACTGCAACAGCCGCCGGGTGTCGTAACTCTCGGGGAAGCCCTTGCGGTTCATCAGCCCGCGCTCGTCGAGCAACTTGTTCGGATGCAGGAATCCATCTGTCGTCACCAGATCGACCTTTGGATGGTCGTGCCAGCGCGCCAGCAACGCCTGCAGAATGCGTGCAAACGTGCTCTTGCCCACGGCCACGCTGCCGGCGATACCGATGATGTACGGCACCTTGGGTGATGATGTGCCGAGGAACTCGCCCGAGACCTTGTGCAGCTTCTGTGTCGCCGACACGTACAGGTTGAGCAACCTGGTCAGTGGAAGATAAATCGCCGCGACCTCGTCGAGCTCGATGTGCTCATTGATGCCGCGCAGCGACTCGAGATCCTGCTCGCTCAACGTCAGTGGTGTTGCCGCGCGCAGATCGGCCCACTCGTCACGCCCGAACGTGAGATAGCGGCCCGGCGCGTCGGTCACGGGTTGGGACCCTACGCTCGGGGGATGCCGGTGTCACAACGAAAGCTGCTCGGTGCGTGGTACACACCGCCCGAGCTGGTTGACGCAGTCGTCGCCGAAGTACGGCGTGGCTTCGCCCCCAGCACCGTCCTTGACCCGGCGTGTGGCGACGGCCGCTTCCTGGCGCCGTTCACCGACTCGACCACCCTCACCGGGATCGACATCGATCCGACAACGTCGTGGACTCAGGGCGATTCGTTGTCGATCGATTGGGGCGACCAGCAGTTCGATGCGGTCGTCGGCAATCCGCCGTTCCTCAGTCAGCTGGCCAGTTCGACCTCGCGGGGCGGACGATCGAGGTTCGGCGGAGGGCCATACGCCGACAGCGCGGCCGAGTTCCTTGCCCTGGCGATCCGATTGGTGCGACCAGGTGGACGTGTCGGGTTGGTGTTGCCGTTGTCGATGGTGTCGAGCCGCGACGTCGCCGCAATCCGCGACGACGTCTCTCGTCGAGCTGCGCTGCGGTGGATGTGGTGGTCGACGACGCGGATGTTCGATGCCAATGTACGGGTGTGGGCCGGGGTGTGGGAGGTCGGCGGCACGTCGCGCGAGGTGCGTCGGGCGTACGGCCCGCAGTTCGAGCCAAGGCCGGCGATCGCGATGCCGGCGCAGTGGGCCGGGCTGATCGCCGACACGGTCGCGGAGCAACACGACGGTCCCGTGCTCGGTGACATCGCCACGTTCACGGCCGACTTTCGCGATCAGTACTACGGATTGGTTGGTGCCGTCAGCGATTCTGATGTGGGTCCGCCACTGATCACCAGCGGCTTGATCGAACCCAACGAGTGCTGGTGGGGACGACGCTCCGTTCGCTTTGCCAAGCAAGCTTTCGCCGCGCCGCGCGTCGACGTGCCGGCACTGTCGCCCGCGCTACAACGGTGGGCGCGCCAGCGTCTGGTGCCCAAGATCCTGATCGCCAACCAAACCCGCCGCATCGAGGCGGTCATCGACCGAGACGGCGTGTGGCTGCCGAGTGTGCCGGTGATCACCTGCACGACCGATCGTCTCGACGATGTTTCTGCTGTACTGCACAGCGACGCAGCGACTGAATGGGTGCGCTACCACGCTGCCGGCAGCGGTCTCAGTGCAACATCCGTGCGACTTAGTGCGCGGTTGCTGGCGTCGATCCCGTTGCCCGCAACCATGGCCGCGATTCCCAACGACGCCAATTGACGAGGGCTCGTAGCACCATCCACATCAGCTGAGCACCCCACAGGCCGGCCAGGCCGATTTCGGGGTACAGCAAGGTGGCCAGCGCCAGCGGAGCAAAGCCGGCCAGGTTGATCACCGCTTGTCGTGCCAGCCAGCGTTCGTCGTGTGCTCCGATCAACGCACCATCGAATGCGAAGGCGATCGCGCCGGGGAACTGCATCACCGCCAGGATCAGCAGACCAGCAGTCAGCCGGGAATGCACCGCAGGGTCGCCGCTGAACACGTGGGGCAGCACCGGGCTCAACGCCGCAAGCGCCACGGCCAGCAGCACGGCGCACCACAACGAGAGGCGATTGCTGGTGCGACCGACGCGCAACGCCTCGTCGGTGTCATGCCTGCCGAGCGCGCCGGCCACCAGCGACTGCGCGGGTATCGCCAGGGCATCGAGCATGAGAGCCAGAAACGTGAACAGTTGAATGAGTACCTGGTGGGCAGCAAGGGTTGGCGTGTCGACCCGTGCCGCTACCGCGGTCGCCGTGTTCCAGACAGCGAACATCGCGATTGATCGCACGGCGAAATGCAGTCCACTTCGCAGCAACTTTTTCATCCGCTCGCTGGTCGGCCGGCCGCCGCCGCGGTGTGGGCGCAGCACCCGCAGGAACATCAGCGCCGCACCCGTCTGCACGATCACCGTGCTCCACGCAGAGCCGGCCACACCGAGATCGAGCACATACACGGCCACGATCTCGAAGATGACGTTGACGACGTTGGCCAACAGCACGATCTGCAGCGGTTTGCGCAGATCGTTGACCCCGCGCATGACACCGTGCCCTACATAGGTGACCAGGACGAAGGGAAGGCCGACGCAGCTGATCCGAAGGTAGGTGACGGCGTATCCCAGAACGTCGCCACGCCCACCCAGCAGCCACACCAGCGGATGTGCGGCAGCGGCGACAGCGGCACCCATCGGCACCCCGATCATCACGGCGAGCCGAAGGGCAGCTGTGGCCACGTCGCGAGCCTCGTCGGATCGGCCCGAGCCGTGAGCGAAAGCGACATCGGGTGTGACACCATATTCCAGCGAGGCGGTCATCGAGATGACCGTCAGCAGGATGGTCGATGCGATCGCCAGACCACCGAGTTGCGGTGTGCCCAGGCGTCCAACGATCGCCGTGTCGACCAGCACGTACAGCGGCTCGATGGCCAGCGTTCCGAGTGCAGGAATCGCCAGCGCAATGATCCGCCGATCCAGCTCGCGTCGAGTGCTGAGCGCCGGCGACTGCATCCCACTGAGATTACGCGGGCAGGCGGGAGTCGCCGAGTGCTTCGGTGTCAGCTCCCAGAGCGGCAGTCGTATTGTGCGCTGACACAGACCACCCGGCGGCGGTGGCCGCGAGGCGCCCAGTGGACGCCCAGTCTGGACTCTGCTGGACCGAACGTTGCGAGACTGTTGAGACCGAAGAGCCCGAGCTTCACTCGGTCAACGATGCCACGGCGCCGACGGCGATACGGCACCGGGCGCAGTGAGCACATCGAAGCCATCGTCGGTGACGAGGATCGTGTGCTCGAACTGAGCCGTGCGCCGGCCATCGGCCGTGATGGCGGTCCAGTCGTCGTCGAACACCATCTTGTGCTGCCACGATCCCATCGTGATCATCGGCTCGATCGTGAACGTCATACCGGGGCGCATGACGGTGTTGGCCCGCTCGTCGTAGTAGTGCAACACCTGAATGTCGGTGTGGAACTGCTCGCCGATTCCGTGGCCGATGAACGCCTTCACCACTCCGTAGCGGTACTTCTTGGCGTGCGTCTCGATGGCCTTGCCGATGTCGCTGATCGGGCGGCCGGGCCGCACGGCCTCGATGCCGTGCCACATGCACTCCTCGGTCACGCGCACCAGTTGCTGGCTGGCCGGGTCGACTGTGCCCACGAAGAACGTGGCATTGGTGTCGCCGTGAACTCCACCGACGTATGTGGTGACGTCGATGTTGAGAATGTCGCCATCCTGCAATGCACGCGAGTCGGGGATGCCGTGGCAGATGACTTCGTTGACGCTGGTGCAGACGCTCTTGGGGAAGTGGTTGTAGTTCAGCGGGCTCGGGTACGAGTTGCGTTCGATGCACAGGTCGTGCACGTACACGTCTATCTCGTCGGTGGTGACCCCGACTGCCACCATCTCGCCGGCCAAGCGCAGCACCTCGGCGGCAACGATGCCGGCATGGCGCATGCGCGCGATGATCTCGGCTGACTTCACACGCGACTCGGCCCACCGGACCGGTACACCGGCTTCGGCGTATGGCGGACGGACAATCTGATCGGGAACCCCCCGGCGGGTACTGACCTCACCCTGCAGGACCCGGCCTTCGAGCGGCTTGTGACAGCGCTTGTACTTGCGACCGCTGCCGCACCAGCACGGGTCGTTGGCCTGTGGCAACGTGGTGGGCGGTTGGACTTTCTGCAACATCGATCCCAGTGTAACTGGTCGGCATTCTGAGGCGACCGTGGCATAGCGTGGGCGACCACTATGGGATCGATCCAGGTCAGCCACGTCGGATGGCGACGTCCGGGCGGCGCCGAACTGCTGCGCGACGTCAACTTCACCGTCGGCAACGGCGACCGCGTGGCCCTGGTCGGCGCGAACGGCGTGGGCAAGAGCACTCTGATGCGATTGATCGCCGGCGAGGCAACCGCCACCACAGGCACGATCTCGATCGACGGCCGCCTCGGAGTCATGCGCCAACTGGTCGGCGACAACGAGCAGACCGTTCGCGACTTGATGGTGTCGCTCGCTCCTCAGCGTCTGCAAGAAGCGGCCGCCCACCTTGCGCGCGCCGAGGCAAATGCCACCGGCGAGCCGATGCGCTACGCGACCGCACTCGCCGAGTGGGGCGATGCCGGAGGATACGAAGCCGAGGTGTTCTGGGATGCGTGCTGCACCAAGGCCGTGGGTGAGCCATTCGCCGAGCTGGAACGACGACCGTTGCGCACCTTCAGCGGTGGCGAGCAGAAGCGATTGGCACTGGAGGCCCTGTTGCGCAGCGACTACGACGTGTTGCTGCTCGACGAGCCCGACAACTTTCTCGACGTGCCCGGCAAGCGATGGCTCGAAGCCGAGCTGCGAGCCAGCCGAAAGACGATGCTGTTCGTCAGCCACGATCGCGAGTTGCTGGCAGCGACCGCGACCAAGATCGTCACCGTCGAGGCCAGCGGCGCCTGGACCCATGGCAGCGGATTCGCGGGCTACCACGAAGCCCGCCAGGCGCGCCTCGAGAATCGCGAGCATGCGCTGGCGCTCTACGAGGAAGAACGCAAGAAGCTCGAAGAGCTCGTCGCCGAGATGCGTCGCCGGGCCAAGATCAGCGACACGTTCGCACCGCGCTTGAAGGCTGCTGAGAGTCGCCTGCGCCAATTTCTCGAACGCAGTGAGGCGCCCGAACTGGTCCGCGAACAACGCATCGACATGCGGCTCGGGGGTGCCCGCACCGGCAAGCGCGCACTCGCCGTAAGCAAACTGGAACTGCACGGCCTGACCGATCCGTTCGACCTCGAACTTTGGTACGGCGAGCGGGTCGCGGTACTGGGCGGAAACGGCGCCGGCAAGAGCCATTTCCTGCGCGTGCTCGGCGGCGATACGGCGGTGGCGCACAACGGTGACGTGCGCCTCGGGGCCGGTGTGGTGCCGGGCTTGTTCAACCAAACCCACGAGCATCCAGATTGGAGCGGACGCACCCTGCTGCAGATCCTCCACGACAACGACGTGGTCCGCGGGCCAGCCATGGGCATGTTGCGCCGCTACGAGATGCAGGGCTGCGCCGAGCAGATCTTCAACACCTTGAGCGGTGGCCAGCAGGCTCGCTTCCAGATTCTGCTGCTGGAATTGAGTGGGGCGACATTGCTGCTGCTCGACGAGCCGACCGACAACCTCGACCTGGTCTCATCCGAGGCGCTGGAGGCCGGACTCACCGAGTTTCAGGGCACGGTCATCGCCGTCACTCATGATCGCTGGTTCCTGCGCGGCTTCGACCGTTTCGTCGTGTTCAACGACGACTGCTCGGTCAGCGATCATCTCGATCGCCCCGCCGAGTGGCGTTAGCGGTCTCGCTGCCGCGCGCTCAGGCGTCGCCGAAGCCGAGATCGCCGGCCCACGGCGGCGCGCACGCGTACGGCGGCGTCCATGGGCCTCGACCACAGTAGACCCACAGGTCGCTGGCCGCGTCGGCGCAGTTCGTCATCGATTCCTTCACGTTGACGACGCTCCAGCCGCGCCGGCCCAGCTCGCCATGCGGTTCGAACATCCCCGCCAACGCGTTGAGCTGGAACGTGCAATGCGAGTCGTCGCGCGTCGCCAGATTGAGGTTGACCACCTTGTAATTGCAGCCGCCTTCGCGTGAGGCTATGTACGCTGCCCATTGTTGGGTGGCATCGTCGGCGCCGTCCTTCGCGAACTCGTCAGCAATGATGTTGGCGTTCTCCTTGGTACACGAAACGTGGTTGCCGTAGAACGGAATACCTTCGCGGTTGAGGTTCCAATTGGGGAACGGCTCGCGGCCCGCCGGAAATGGTCCGCCGGGTGCTCGTTGCACGACTGGTCCACCCTGCTCGGTCGTCTTCCCACTCCAAATGCCCATCGCAGCCAGCGTCGACGGGCCGGCAACTCCGTCGGCAACAAGTGGCGGGGTCGCAAACTGGAAACCCCGCAAGGCGTCGGCTGTGGCCTTGTCGAAGGTCCCGGTCGCCTTCGTCTGGAGATAGCCGTCCTCGATCAACTTCTCCTGCAAGCACTTCACCGACGCACCCTTCGAACCGCTGCCAAGACGGGCATCGGCGAGACAGAGTGGGGGTGGTTCGCTGTCGACACCGGAATAGATGCCCATCTGCGTCAGTGCCAGCGGGCTGGCAATCCCGTCGACACGCAGCGGAGGGTTATTGGACTGGAAGATGGCCATCGCCCCAGCGGTTGCCTTGTCGTACCTCTGGGTGAGGGTTGCGTGGTACAGCCCCAACGCCGCAAGCATGAATTGCAGGCAGGCGACACTGGATCCTTCCGACCCGACCGCCAACCCGGCATCACTAGTGCACCATTCCAGTTCGGGCACATCGGCGCGGGCCAGTGGCGCCGGTGCCGTCGTCACAGTGGACGCCAGCATCGTCGTGGCCATCAGCGTCAAGGCCCGTCGCCGCAACTTCACCCACGTATTCTGCCGTGGATGGGCCGAGACCACGCCGCACCCCCCAACATCTTGCTGATCACCCTCGATCAGTTCCGGGCCGACTGCATGTCATGCGCCGGTCATCCGGTGGTGCAAACGCCGGCGCTCGACTACCTGGCCGGCCAGGGCATTCGCCTCGCCCGGCACTACTCGCAGGCAGCTCCGTGCTCGCCCGGACGGGCTGCGCTGTACACGGGCACGTACCAGATGAACAATCGGGTTGTTGCCAACGGCACGCCGTTGGACACGCGCTTCGACAACATCGCTCACGCCGCTCGCCGCGCTGGATACGAGCCGGCCCTGTTCGGCTACACCGACCAGGGAGTTGATCCAAGGACTGTCGACGACCCCGACGATCCACGACTGTCGACGTACGAAGGCGTGCTACCAGGGTTCGATCCTGTGCTCGACATGAGCGGCTGGCAACTGCCGTGGTTGCAGTGGCTCAACGGCCACGGCTATGACTTCGCCGATCCGATCACCGCGCTCGAACTCGAGCACGAACGGCCCGCAGAACTGTCGACATCGACGTTCCTGACCAATGGCTTCGTCGATTGGCTGGGCGATCAGCACGCCCCATGGTTCGCCCATCTCTCGTACCTGCGTCCGCACCCTCCCTACAGCGCGGCCGGTGAGTTCTCGACGATGTATGCGCCAGCGTCGTGCCCGCCACCGATGCCGATCCCGACCGATCGGCACCGCCTGCTCGACGCTCTGTTGCACAGCCCTGCCGCTGCGCCCAGCGATCCCGGGGCAGTGACCGACATGCAGGTCCAGTACTTCGGCATGATCAGCGAGGTTGACGCCCAGTTGGCGCGGGTATGGACGACGCTGCAGGGTCGAGACGAATGGGACGACACGATCATCGTCGTGACTTCTGATCACGGCGAACAGCTCGGCGATCAGGGCCTGGTGCAGAAGGCCGGGTTCTATGACTCGAGCTATGCAGTGCTCGGCATCGTGCGTGACCCGCGTTTCGATCACGTCGGTGTCGTCGAGGAGTTCACCGAGAACGTCGACATCATGCCCACGCTGTGCGAGGCAATGGGCATCGACGTACCCGCGCAATGCGATGGCTTCCCGCTGACTCCGTTCATGCGCGGTGAGCTACCGACGTCGTGGCGCGACGCAGCGCACTACGAATGGGATTGGCGCGACGTGTTCATTCCGCATGGCGATCACGAATGGCCGTGGGATCGCCGGCTCGAACGTCAGAATCTGGCAGTGCGTCGCAGCCGCGACCGGGCATTCGTACACTTCGGCGACGGCTCGTGGCGGTGCTTCGACCTCGCCGCCGACCCGACATGGCAGACGGAGGTCACCGATCCGGCGGTCGTGTTGGCCGAGGCCACCCACATGCTGAGCTGGCGCTCGCGCAACCTCGACCGAACGATGACCGACATGCTGTTGCAGGACGGCGGCATCGGTCGTCGGCCGGCGCCGATCCCGCCGTCGGCGCTCACAACGAACTGACGTAGGCCGCGAAGCGATCGAGGCTGCTCTGCATTCCCGCCTGTGCCTCGGTGCTGCGGTACATCTCGGGCACGTTGGTCTGATGAATGATCACTTCGGTTCGACCATCGGCGAGATCGGTGAACGTGAGTGATGTCTTCATTCCGCCCTCGACGTCCGGCTCGATCCATACGAGCTTGTTGGGGATGTCGACCTCGACATACACGGCGTGGGTCGGATACTCGGCACCGTCTGCGTCGTTGACCATGACGGTCTCGAACGCTCCACCCGGGTGCGGGTCGACTGTGATGGTTTCCAGCGGTGTGGTCACACCGACAGGCCCCCAGAAGTGGGTGAGGTGCTTTGGCGTGATCATGCACTCGAACACCAGCTCACGTGGTGCGTTGTAGACCCGAGTGATGGTGAGTTCGCCGATGCTTGCGGTGGTGTCGTTCACGGTGTGATCGCTTTCTGTGTGTGCTGGATAATGCGGAGGTGTTGCTCGAGTTGGTCGAGCCGTTGTTGCCAAACCTGTCGGTGCTGTTCGATCCAGCCGACGGCTGAATCAAGTGGTGCAGCTTCGAGATGGCATGGCCGGTACTGAGCGTCGCGACCACGACTGACCAGACCGGCCCGCTCGAGCACCTTGAGGTGTTTCGACACCCCTTGCACGGTGATTTCGAACGGCTCGGCCAGCTCGTTGACGGTCGCCTCGCCTGTTGCCAACCGGGCGAGAATTGCCCGGCGGGTCGGGTCGGCGAGTGCGGCAAACGTGGTGCTGAGCGTGTCGGTTTTCATCATCTTCTTCTGGAACTTCGTTGTCCCGATGTATTCAACTAGATGGTTGTTAAGCTACTTGGTTGAATATGGTCGCGGACGCCGGCAATGTCAAGCGCGCAGCCTCGCCAGAAGCGATCTGATGGTCTCTGTGGATTGGGAACAAGCTGTGGCTACCGGGCACATTCTTGCCGCGTTCTCAGCGTTGCTGGTTGGTGCGGCCGTTCTCCTGCTGCCGAAAGGCACGCATACCCACGCAGGTTTGGTCGCCGCCGGGTGCGGCCAGCTCGCGGCCGCCGTTGATCAAGTCGATGGGGCGTGGGGTGTACCTGTGGCGATCGGCGCGGTGTTGCTCGTCAGCGGCGTCGTCATCTTCTGGAGAGTTCCGTCAACACTCGATCGCATGCTGGCTGAACGTTGATCCTCCGCTACCTCGTCAACGAACGGACCCACCCATGAGCCCGGCTCGCTAGCCAAGTGGTGGGCGCTTGTCTTTCTTCTCGCGTTTTGCCTCGCGCTTTTCTTTGAGGGTTTTACCGGCCTTCTTGGCCGATGGTTTCTGTGGTGACTTGCTGGGCATGGCGCCCTCCTCGGTACTGACTCCGAAACGTGACCCTATCAGCGCATCACGTCACGCCAGGCGTGACCAAGCCCGCCTACGTCCCACTCGCCGAGGCGATCGGCTAGCGCTGTGTGCTGTCGCGTCCATGAGACCGAACCTACCGATCCAAGGTTGTCTCGTAGGCGTAGGCCAGCCGCAACAGATCGACGTCGCCTCGCGGGCGGCCGATCAGTTGCATGCCCATCGGCAGTCCACGATCGTCGAAACCCACCGGCACACTCATGGCCGGCAGACCGGCGAAGGTTGCGTACGACGTGACCTCCATCCATCGATGGTAGGTATCCATCTCACGCTCGCCAATGCGGCGCGGCCATCGCTCGGCGGCATCGAATGGCCATACCTGCGCAGTGGGAAGGACGAGTACGTCGAAACGATCGAACAACGCGGTGATGCTCGAGTAGAACGACGTGCGCTCCACCGCCGCCCGGGTGATCTGCGGGCCAGTGACCTGCAGGCCATGGTCAACCTCCCATAGTGCTTCTGGCTTCATCAGTTCGCGTTGGGCAGGTTCGCTGGCGAGCGGTGCCAGGTTGGCGGACACCAGGAAGTAGCGCCAGATCAGCCAGGCCTCCCACACACGTGCGGGCGACATGGCGAACTTGACTGGCTCGACGTTGCAGTCGAGCGCTGTCTCCATGCTTCGAAGCGCCGCTTCGCAACGGTCGATGATGCCGTCCTCCAACGCCAGATAGCCGTCGAGATCGCCGAGCCAGCCGACGCGTGTGCCGGACGGTTCGTGCACCAACGCAGCTCGCGCCAGGGCGACGGTCGCGAACTCGTCGAGGCGACCGGCGAGCGACAGCGGTGCACCGGGGTGGTAGCCCGCCTGTGTACCGAGCAACAGGGCGACGTCCAACACCGTGCGACCCATCGGACCCTCGGTGCCGAGTTGGGCGAGGTAGTTGTCGCGCTCCGGCCACCCCGGCACCCGGCCCTGGCTGGGTCGGAAGCCGAACACGTTGTTCCACGCCGCCGGATTGCGCAGCGATCCCATGTAGTCGCTGCCATCGGCGACAGGCAGCATGTGCGTGGCCAATGCCACCGCTGCGCCGCCACTGCTGCCGCCGGCGGTGCGCGTGAGGTCGAACGGGTTGCGCGTGGTGCCGAACACGTCGTTGAACGTGTGCGACCCGAGCCCGAACTCGGGCACGTTGGTCTTGCCGATCACGACGCATCCTGCGGCCTTCATGCGCTCCACCATCAGGCAGTCGAAGTCCGGCACGAAGTGCTCGTGCAATCGCGAACCCATCGTCGTCCGCAACCCCTTGGTCTCGGAGAGGTCCTTGATGGCCTGGGGCATGCCGTGCATCCAGCCGCGAGATCTGTCATGAGCGATCTCGTCGTCGCATATCGCTGCCTCGGCCAGAAGTTCGTCGCGATCGCGCAGGCTGACGATGGCGTTGACCGCCGGGTTGCGCTCGTCGATCCGGTCGAGGTACGCGGCCATCACCTCACGACAGGACACCCCGCGCGCATGGATCAACTCCGATAGTTGCGCGGCCGAGAGCCCGGTGATGTCCACTCCGGAATGTTGCCACCCCTTCCGAGGCGTTTGACGACTCCGGCCCCGTATGCGGGCGCCAGTCATCAAGCGCTGGATGGTTGGGGCTGACGGCTAGCGGTGGAAGACCCTTGTGCCGCTCGCCCACGTCTCGTCGACGGCCGCGCCAGGTTGCGTGTACGACGTCGATCCTGCCGCATCGCAGCGTGTGTTGTCCGAGCATCCCAACGCGGTCGTGGCCACCACCCCTGCCGAGGTCGCGGCGCACTCAGACGTGGTGATCATGATGCTGCCCGACGGCGAAGCAGTCCGAGCCGCTGTCCTCGGAGACGACGGCTTGATCACAGCCCTACGGCCTGGATCGCTGGTGCTCGACACGACATCGTCGCAACCGTGGCTCACGACCGGCACGGGTGCGGCGCTGGCCGCGATCTCGGTCGACATGGTCGACGCCGCGGTCTCAGGAGCTCAATGGGGAGCGCAGGCTGCCGATCTCGTGTTCATGATCGGTGGTCAGCCGGAGTCGGTCGAACGCGTGCGTCCGATCCTCGAAGTGTTGGGACGCTCCATCTTTCATGTCGGCGCTCTCGGTTCGGGTCACGTGATGAAGAGCATCAACAAAGTCGTCAGTCGCACGTTCGACGATCCTTTCCGCCTTGCCCTGATGGTGAAGGACATCGGAATCGCCAGCACACTTGCCCGCAACGACGACGTGTCCATGCCTCTGATCAGCCTCGGCGAGCAGCTCTACCAGGCAGCTGCCAACAGCGCCGACCCGGGAGCCAGCCTCAGCGAGATCGCTCGCTGGGTCGAGCAGCGGATGGGCACCGAGGTCCGCTGACGGGTGAGCTCCGCCCGATCAGGTCGCCGGCCGGATGAGAAACTTCTGGCCGGTGGCCTGCCGGGCATAGGTCCTGATGGCATCGAGGTTCAGTGCGCCGGCGAGGGAGACCTCGTCGGTGTAGTGACTGGCGAAGGTGGTGGTCAATTCGGCCACCACCCTGGCGCGCAACCGCTGGATGCCTTCGAGGCCCAACTTGCCCAGGAAGGGGGTCAGCAGCCAACCGCCGATGCTCCAGGCCATGCCGAAGTTGCGGGTGAACTCGGTCGCGCTGCGGTCGAGCATGCCGTACATGTAGACCTGCTTGTGCACGTCGGATCCGTACCGGCTGTACTCGGTGGCATTGGCGTTGGCCGCAGCTTCCATGCAGGCCAGTATCTGGCCGGCCAACCGACCGCCGCCGATGGCATCGAAGGCGATGGTCGCGCCGGTGTCGATGAGTGCCTTGGTCAGATCCTCGGTGAACGTCGGCGACGAGGAATTGCAGACGTTGGTGGCGCCGAGGGTCCGGAGGATGGCCTCCTGCTCCGGTTTGCGCACGATGTTGACCAGTGGCACCCCATCGGCGAGGCAGATGCGCTGCAGCATCTGGCCGAGGTTCGATGCCGCTGCGGTGTGCACCAGAGCGTGATGACCTTCCATGTTCATGGTTTCGACCATGCCGAGTGCCGTCAAGGGATTGACGAAACACGACGCGCCAGCGGCGGGATCGGTGCCATCCGGCAGGGGAAGGCACAGCGCGGCGGGTACGCATCGGTACTCCGAATAGGTCGCGCCACCGATGATTGCCACCGTGCGACCCTCGAGCGCTTTTGCCTCCTCCGACGAGCCTGCAGCCACCACGATGCCAGCGCCCTCGTTGCCGACCGGCATCGACTGACCACTGCGCCCCGCCAATCCACGCATCGTCTGCGGCGGAATCGTGGCGGTCACGACGGGGTTGCCGGTGGTGCCAGATGTGGTGGCGGTATCGAGATCGGCCGTCGACAACAGCAGTCCCAAATCGGACGGATTGATCGGTGCAGCCTCGATCCGTACCAGGACCTCGTGTGGTTGGGGTTGGGGCATATCGATCGTGGCGATCGACAACTCGAGGTGCCCGTCGGCGGTGATCAGCGACCTGATCTGTCGCATCGTGCTGGGAAGATCGTTCGGCATGGTTCAGCTCCGGGCGGGGTCGGCGATGTCGGTACCCTACCGATGTGCTTCGCAGCGGCGTTACTGGTCGCTCGAACGCTTCCAGAGGTTGATGTCAGCCTCGACTGCGTACTCGTCGATCTCGGCCAATTCGCTACTGGTCAACGACATGTTCGCAAGTGCGGCGACATTGACGTCGAGTTGCCCGACGCTGCTTGCGCCGATCACCAGCGAAGTCATTCGTGGATCGCGAAGCGCCCACACCAGCGCCAACTGAGCGAGCGACTGGCCGCGACGCTCGGCAATGTCGCCGAGGGCACGTACCTTGGCGAGGCGTTCCTCGGTGATCGAGTCGGCCTGCAACGCACCGCCCGTGGCGGCACGCGAGTCGGACGGAATGCCGTGGAGGTAGCGGTCGGTCAACATGCCTTGCGCCAGCGGAGAAAAGGCGATGCAGCCAGCGCCCACCTCGTCGAGCGTGGTCAGCAAATGGTCGTGCTCGGTCCACCTGTTGAACATCGAGTACGACGGTTGATGGATCAGCAACGGCACGTGCTGCTCAGCCAACAGTTGCGCCGCCAGGCGCGTGCGTTCGGACGAGTACGACGAGATGCCGACGTACAGCGCCTTGCCCTGGTGCACGGCCGACACCAGCGCGCCAACGGTCTCCTCCAACGGCGTGTCGGGATCAACGCGGTGCGAGTAGAAGATGTCGACGTAGTCGAGTCCCATGCGGGCGAGCGACTGGTCGAGCGAGGCAAGCAGATACTTGCGCGATCCGAGGTTGCCGTACGGGCCGGGCCACATGTCGTAACCCGCCTTCGTCGAGATGATCAATTCGTCGCGATGCACCGCAAGATCGGTGGCGAGTATGCGTCCGAAGTTCGCTTCGGCGGCCCCGTATGGTGGCCCGTAGTTGTTCGCCAGATCGAAGTGAGTGATACCGAGGTCGAAGGCGCGCCTGCAGATCTCACGCTGCGTCTCCCACGATCGATCGTCGCCAAAGTTGTGCCACAACCCGAGCGAGATAGCGGGCAGCAGCAGACCACTGCGACCGCAGCGGCGATATGTCATCGACTCGTAGCGGCCAGGGTCGGCGAAATACGACATGACCGTGACACTAGGCCCGGTCGTCGAACAGTCACACGTCGGCGGCTTCGAGTCCCTATCGGAGTGTCTCAAGTCCACCCGGGGTGGCTCGAAACACTCGGATAGACGGTGCCTGGTCAGGCGTCGAGGAGCCGGAGCAGTTTGCGGTCGCTCACCGCCGTTGACGAGCGACGCAAGATTGCTTCGGCCAGGCTCACCGCACGCGGGTTGGCCATGTCACAGAACCCACCGATGATCAGCGGATAGCTGAACAGGAACAGGATGCCGACGTCGTAGTCGTCGAAGCACTGCTGCAGGCTGTAGTCCGTGACGCCGCGACTCACGAGGCCTGCGTGGTAGTGCTCGACCAGCTCGTGCTCGTGCGCCCGCCGCACCTCGACATCGAGGCTCTGGGATAGCAGGTACGACAAGTCGTGCGCCGGATTCGACACCATGACGGCTTGCCAATCCACCAGCATGACCGGGTGTTGGTCGGGGCCGGAACCGAACATGACGTTGTCGAGACGAACATCACCATGCACGAACGTCTGGGCGCGGCGCCCCATCATCTTCATGACGCTGCGCAGCCCTTCGACGTACGTGCCGACCTCGGGTAGCACGTCGGCGGCAATGGCGTGCGGGAACAACTTCACACAGTTCTCCCACGTCATGTCCAAACTCGGCGGGAAGGCATCGGCGTAGGAGGAGTCGATACGCATCGCATCGTCGAGCAACGGTTGGTCGGTCTTGCCCCAGAAAGCGGCGTGCAGAGGGACGATGGCGTCGATGATGAGCTTGGCCTCGTCGACCCCGACGCCATCGACCTGGTCGCCGGCGCGGTACGCCTTCAAGTCCTCGAGGGCGACGATGTTCTCGCCAGTGGTGGTATCGACCGCGGCGAAGTAACAGGTTGGCATCGGGACGTCGACCGACGGTGCGATGTTGTTGAAGAAGGTCACCTCGCGCTCGTACATGCGTGTGTTCATGGCGACAGCACGGTTGGCCTCGACCGGCGTCGCGAACTTGATCACGATCGAGTCAGGGCCGGGTACCGGCTTGGCGACGTCGTATGTGATGTCGGCCCGCACCACCAGGCCGAGCAAGCCGAGACCGTCACCCACGTTGGTCACCGAGAAGTCGGTCACCGATCGGCCAGAAGTCAGCGCACCGGCGTTGGTCAGTGCGGTCGTCAACCACTCGTTGGTGAGTTGCTCCGGTTGCACCGGATGCGTCGCGGCCATCAAGCCCCCCCCTCTCGATTTCGGTCCCCGACAGATCATGTCACGCGCGTCCAACGAACGTCCGACGAACGGCTAGTGGAGTGTTTCGAAGGGCCCCCCGTACGTGCGCGAAACACTCCACTGAGGAGCCCGCTGGCGGAACGGGAGGGATTCGCAGAGTGGGCTGTGGGCGGCGTCATCATGCCTGTTCAGGGTATGTTTCCGGTCAGCTACGGCACTCCACGCCGGGAGCAACCCGGGAGTAACGCGGCCCCGGGCTCCTCTCGGGAATGGTGACGGCGGTTGCGCGCAGTCAGCACCGGCCGCAGCTCAAGCCACTCGATA
>JANPBZ010000128.1:0-7225 GCA_031430695.1 Ilumatobacteraceae bacterium | reverse complement strand
GTCAGGCTTCGAAGTCTTCCGGCTTGATCTCGTCGAGGAAGTCGCGGAATTCGTCGAGGATTGCTTCGTCCTCAGGTTCCTCGTCGGTCAGCCCGTCGGCTGCGACCAGTCCAACCTCGTCGAGCAACGACTCCTCTGCATAGATCGTCGCGCCGGTGCGGCAGGCGACAGCGATGGCGTCGGAGGGGCGGCAGGAGACGACGGATTCGGTTCCGCTGACCCGCAGGTGCAGCTCGGCATAGAACGTGTGATCACGGATCTCGGTGACAACCACCTTGTCAAGCGTGGCGTCGGTGCTGCGCAGCAGCTCGACGATCAAGTCGTGTGTCATCGGTCGCGGGGCGACAATTCCCGACAGCGCAGTGTGAATGGCCGACGCCTCGGGTGAACCAATCAGGATCGGCAGCACGCGATGTGGCTCGGGCAGCTCGCGCAAGATGACCACCGGCGTGTTGGCGGGCACCTCGACGCGCACGCCGAGCAACTCCATGACGATCACTCCCCGAGCGTACCCTGCCGTGGTTGGCGCACGCCGATCGGTTGAGAAATCAGGCGTCGAGGTGGTGGCTCAATGCCGAGTGAACGATCGCCGAACGAAGCTCGCCGCCGAGCGCGGTGAGCGATGTCAACGTGGCCACTGCCTGCTGGCGGGCCTGCGGGTTTCGCTGGCGCAGCAGCGGCAGGATCATCTGTTCGAACAATGACGCTTCACGCTCGGCTGCTTGACGCCACGCCTTCAGGTGACGGCCCTCTACGCCGTGCAGCATGAATCCGGCGGCGGCCTGGGCGATGGCCAGGTCTCCTGCGGTGTACAGCGTCGCCGCGCCGGTGCCCTTGCCTGCCAACAGACCATACGACTCGAGCTCGGCAAGCTGGGTTGCAGTGAGACCGGCCAGATGGCAGAGGTCACCGGCTGCGAAGCTGTCGTGCCTGTGCGCCGCCGACGCGATATCGGCGTTGGTCGTTGGCGACTGGTTCGCGAACTCGTCACTGCTCGGCGTGAACAACTCGACCTCACGGTGTTGCGCCGCCGGATGGTGTTGCGTGACGACCGGCAGTTCGGCGGTAGCCGTAGATAGATCGTGCTCGTCGTCGAGGTCTGCACCGTCGGGTCCGAGCGTGTTGCGGATACCTCGCGGTGGTGTCGTGGGACCGGTCGGATCCTCAATAGCACCGCTCTCGAGCCGATCGCGAATAACGCGCAGCGGAAGGAAGTTCTCGCGCTGTTCGCGCAGAATGACGCGCAGTAGATCAACATCGTTGTCGTAGAACTTGCGGTAACCGCTAGCCGTCCGCTCGGGGTCGATCAATCCCTGACTCTCGAGAAATCGGATCTTGGAGATGGTGACGTCGGGAAATTCCTCGAGCAGAAGCCCGAGTACTTCGCCAATAGATAGGTAGGGCCGTTCTTGCATCACCATGTCTCAGCCGTCGGACCGCTCGAAGAAAACGAGACGGAACTTGCCGACCTGCAACTCGTCGCCCTGATGCAGCACGACCTCGTCGTCGATGCGCTCGGCATTGAGGTACGTGCCGTTGAGCGAACCGGCATCGCGCACGACATAGCCGGTTGCCATGCGCTCGACCTCGGCGTGACGGCGTGACACCGTGATGTCGTCGAGGCTGATCTCGCTCTCGGGGTGACGACCGAGTCGGGTGAGTTGATCGTGCAACGCGAAAGCGTCGCCGGCTTGGGCACCGGATCGCACGATCAACGACGCGACACCTGCGTCGAGATCGCCGACAGACACGACGACGTCGTCGTCGGCCCCGGCTGCTTCCTGCAACGGGTCGACCTTGGCCAGCGTCAGCGTGTGGTCGGTGATGCGATCGAGCACACTGCCGCATGACGAACAGAACCCAGACTCCGGAGGGTTCCGGTGGCCGCACTGGTTGCAGAACACGTAGGCCATTTGCAGGAGACTAACCGTCGATGAGAGCTTGATAGCCAACGGCGTCGAGCAGGCCATCGATGTCGGCAGGATCGCTCATCTCGATCTCGCAGATCCAACCTGCTCCGTACGGATCTGAGTTCAACGCATCAGGCCCATCGCGCAGGGCATCGTTGACGGCGACCACGGTTCCCGACACGGGGGCGTAGATATCGCTGACCGACTTGGTGCTCTCGACCTCGCTGAAACTGTCACCTGCTGACACAGTGGCGCCGATCGTCGGGGCCTGAACAAACACGACATCTCCCAGTGCGTCTTGGGCGTAGTCGGTGATTCCGATGCGAGCGCGAGTGCCGTCGAGGGCGATCCACTCGTGGTCACTGGAGTAGAGCAGGTGTGCAGGTACCGTCATGGCCCCGCAGACTAGCGGGCAGTCTCGCGACCCTCGCGCAGACTGGCTCGTATCGTGGGGATGTACGTCACAGCGGTGTAATAGCTGAGCGCCAAACCGGGGATGCCGAGCATCCAGGCTGCGACTTGGAAACCCTGATGACCGGGGAACGTCGTCGCCCCCAGCATGAAGCCAGGGAACGCGAACATCAACAAGAAGGTCGCCACCTTGCCCAACCACGTGACATCGAAGCGCTTCATGCCGAACGCGAGCGTAAGGATCGCCACGGTGCCACCGAACAGGATTTCGCGGATGACGATTGCCCAGGCAATCCACAACGGCGCGGCATGGTCGATGATGATCCCGCCGATGCCGACGATGAACAGCAGCCGATCAGCCGTCGGGTCGAAAACCTTTCCGAACTCGCTGGTCTGGTTCAGGCGGCGCGCCAACCAACCGTCGACCCAGTCGGTGGCGCCGAGCGCACCCAGCAGCCAGGCCGCGCCGGCGCGGTTGTCGCGACCGAACAACAGGTACAAGAACAGCGGAATGCAGCACAGTCGAAACAGGGTGAACGCATTGGGGACCGTGAGATAACGGTTCGGTGCCAATGGTTCCATCGCGCCGAGCGTACAAGCGCGATTGTCTGTCGCACGGCACTCGCCGCTCTACGATCGAGGGATGGCTGATGGTTCGCTGGACGACACGGTTGCGTTCATCACGGGAGCAGGGTCCGGGCTGGGTGCAGCGTTTGCTCGGCGGCTCGCTGCCGACGGCGCCAGCGTGATCGTCAACGACATGAATGCCGCGGCCGCAGCGGCGACAGCGATCGACATCGGAGGCGAGGCGGCGGTCTTCGACGTCTGCGACTCCGCATCGTTCGACTCAGAGGTCGACAAGGCGGTCGAGCGGCATGGTCGCCTCGACATCATGATCAACAACGCCGGTATCGCTCCGCTGATCACCGATGCGCGGTTCGAGGCGGGCATGGCCAACCAGATGCTGCGGATGGAGGGACGAATCAGTGAGATGCAGCCTTCCGACTACCTCACCGGCATGAGCGACGACGAGTGGGATCGGATGATTCGCGTTCACTTGTACGGCGCCTTCTACGGCACGCGCGCGGCGCTGCGACACATGCAGCCGGCGCGTCGCGGCTCGATCGTCAACATCTCGTCGGTCCTCGGCCAGCAGCCGTCTGCCGGTGCAGCGCACTATGCAGCGGCCAAGGCTGCGGTCATCGCCCTGACCAAGTCGACTGCACAGGAAGTTGCTCACTTGGGAATCCGTGCCAACGCAGTGTGTCCCGGGTTCATCGACACTCCGCTGCTGGCGCCGTACAACGACATGATGCGCGCCGGCATCACCATGCGCATCCCGGCCGGACGGATGGGGACGGCCGAGGAGGTCGCCGAGATCGTCCGATTTCTTGCAGGTTCCGAGAGCAGCTATTGCAACGGTGATGTGTTCTCGGCCACAGGTGGATTTGTATCATGACCAGCATTTTCAGCCGCATCATCAACGGCGAGATTCCCTGCACATTCGTCTATCGCGACGATCGCTGCGTGGCATTCATGTCGATCAACCCCCTGGCTCGCGGCCACGTGCTCGTGGTGCCGATCGACGAGATCGACCATTGGGTCGATGCCCCATCCGATCTGGTGGCTCACCTATTCGGTGTGGTTCACCGGATCGGGCAGGCCCAGCAACAGGCATTCGGCTGCGAACGTGTTGGCGTGATCATCGCCGGCTACGAGGTGCCGCACACCCATATCCACGTGATTCCCACTGATCACATGGGTCAACTGTCGTTCGAGAATGCTGCGTCGTCGGTCGATCGCGACGACATGGAGGCCGCCGCGGCAGCGATACGCAGCATGCTCGGTTAGTCGATCGGCGCGACCAACTCTTCACCCTTGTTGCGCACGTTGTTGACGTCGGTCGACACCTTGTGCATCGTCAGCAGGTTGTCGGGCGCGGGTACCAGCAGGCGCTGCAGTTCCTCGATGTTGCCGTTGCCCGGATCCAACCATTCCTGCCACGCCGTGGCCGGGAGCAGCACCGGCATGCGGTCGTGCACCGGCGCCATGGTGGCGTTGGCCGACGTCGTGACAATGGTGCAACTGTGCAACCACGGTGCATCGGGGCCGGCAGTCTTGTCGCGCCACGTGGTCCACAGGCCGGCTACGGCCAGGGGGTCGCCGTCGAGGCGATGGATGAACATCGGCTGCTTGCTGGGCTTTCCGGCTTTGGTGAGCGCAGCCCCCTCGCTCCCCTGGGCCCACTCATAAAAGCCGTCCATCGGAATGATGATCCGCTGCTTCTTGAACACCGACTTGAACGCCGGCTTCTCGGCCAGCGTCTCGGAGCGGGCGTTGATCATCTTCGAGCCGATCTTGATGTCCTTCGCCCACACAGGCACCAGCCCCCAATGGAACACCTGCAACGTCGGTTGACCGTCGGGCCCGGCGACAACGCCGTACACGTCGTTGGTCGGTGCAGTGTTGAAGTTCTCGGGCAGCGTCGTTTCCGGGTCGAACGAGGCACCGAAATACTCGGATATCCGCTCAGCCGAACTGGAGGACACGAAACGGCCGCACATGATTGCGATGGTAGGCGGCGCCGGATCAGTTGCTCTGCACCACGTAGGAGTTCACGTAGAAGGCACCCTGCTTATTGTCTTCGACGATCGCTGTCCCCGTGACATTTGGGGCTCCCCCGATGCTGCGAGCCCGAATCTTGAACTTCTGTTGGACCGTAGGGTTCTCGAGGCCGATGACAAAGCTCGTCAGCGGATCGGTGTCGGTGTCGGGCCGGTCGGCCGACACAAATGTTTGGACTGCCAGCAAACCACCGTTGATCCTGACGTCCTTACCGGTCAGAGCCGCTGGGTTGGCAAATGTGACCTCGACGATGCCTTGAGGGACTGGAGATCGTGGCCGGCTGGTCTGGTGCTACATGCCGCTTGGCGGGTACGCCAACCGTCCGACTTACTGCTGTTCGAGGTGTTCGAACCATACGTCGACTGAGTCGTGGCCTCCCCCGCGCTGTAAGGCGAGATGTACGACTTGACCTCACGGAAGCCATCGGTCGAGTCGGCGGTCAGATTGCTCTTGTTGTAGTTGGTGGTGCTGGTCGATGTCCAGCTGCCCGGTAGTTCCCCCGGCACGGCCGCTGCTCGTCAGTATCCCTGAGGCTGCGGAGATGTTGTGTGTCTGCCGCACGAGCATTTACGAACTCATCTGGAAGGAAGAACTCACCGCGGTCCGCATCGGCCGAAGCGTGCGCCTTGCCGTCGAGCAACTCGAGCAATTCGTCAGCGATAGCGTTGCTCAGAGCCTTCGAATCTGAGAGCGCCACCAAAATTGGTGAGTTGACCTGAGTTGACGTTCTGGTAGGCTGGTCACATGTCTGCAACCATCCGCGAGGTCCTCGATCGAGTCGCTGCGACCTTTGGACCGACGTTCGCAGTCGAAGACCCCGAACGGGTTGCCGAGGCAATGGTTCGCGCCGCACGAGCCGAAACTGCCAGCGACGAATACCCGAACGGCGCAACGATGGCCCGCATCCTCGGTACATCGAAGCAGAACATCCAACAGCGCGCTGCCCGCGGCACTCTGCTGCACATTGCCGACGAGCCAGGTGCCCGCTACCCGCTCTGGCAACTCGTCGACGGCGCAGTCCCGGCTGCCATTGGCCGCCTGACGTCCGAGGCGCATCGTCGTGGTCTCAACGACACAGCGCTCGTCGGCTGGCTGGAAGCCGACCCTGACCGGATCGTGCAGTTCCGTTCCGGAAACCTCATCGGGCTGGTTGACCTCTTGCCGACAACGCGCGTCGCTGTCACTCGCCGTCGCGTACCGGGGCCGGCGACCGCGATCACCGACGAACAACCCGTCACTCGCCGCGCAGGCAGGGTCTGAGCGGACCCTCTTGTTCGAGTGGGCAAGAACGATCGATGAAGCGCTCGTCGAGATCAGCCGATGGGCAACCTCGTTGCCCGGTGACTTTCCGGTGGACGCAGCCGACCGCGACGACGGCATCACGGAAGTGACGACAACCGGCACTCTGATCTCGTCCGGAGTACGTTTGTCTGCGTCCGTGCATCTCACTGAAGACGACAACGCAGTGGACATTCCCAGCCATCGATTCGATGTCCGTGACGGGACCTCGCTCGTTTGGCGACACGATCGTCACCCCGGTCACGAGCACGAGCCGAAGATGACGGGTCCCGAGCATCAACACGTCAGACTCGGTCACTCCGAACGACGGATCCCGGCAAGACCGCAGACGTTGGAGACTCAGAGAGTCAAACTGGTCAAGACCAACTCGTCCCGTACGACGACGCCGTCGGGATGGTGTTGCGGATGATCCGCAACGGTCATCACGGCTTCGTGTCCGACAGATTTCATCGTGACATCGACGACCGGGCGATGCTCACCCTCCACGACGGTCACCTTCCGGACGCCTTGCCGGATCTGGCGTTCTTTCACCTCGTCCGACTGATCGCCTTCGCCGACCTGCTCGATCCCGGGCGCCTCTACCCGCGCAGACCCAACCAGAGCGTATGACCAGCGTAATGCACCCGTTTTAGATTCTTTTAGAAATCGCCACCGAGCCTTCCACCGTGAGTGTTGCGAGCGAGAGAATTGGCTGAGGGTCACATCAGCGTTGTCGATCGCCGACCTCACCCCATAGGACTGATCGGCCGCATCGGCGGATCGGTACCGATGTAGCCGGGCATCCATGCCGTCTCGTCATGGGTGAGGTGACCGTTCTCGAACATCAGGAATGCCACCGCCCGCACCTCACGACTGTCCCACCTGTGCATCGCCGCGATCGTCCGTAGGCCGGCAAGAAGGTCGGCGTGCTCCAACGTCGGTGCTGCCGCAGCGACATCGATCTCTTCGGTATGTTCCAGCACCTGGAGCGCAATCGATGC
>JANPBZ010000127.1:0-1584 GCA_031430695.1 Ilumatobacteraceae bacterium | reverse complement strand
GCGCAACCGTAATTGGGGCAACCCACCGCCTCGTCTACAAAGTCGTCGAAGCAGTCGGCATCGCCACTATCGATGTCGTCGCTGTTGTTGCCGTGGAGGCCCGCGATGACGGCTACGTGCACCTCCTCGCGTCCAAACGACTCGGGCGACTTCCGGCCGAAACGCAGCCGAAGCTGGATCGAGGGGCGTCGCTGTCACCGCGGGCGCCGCCGAAGCCGCCCTTGTGAATGTTGCTTGTAAATCGACCATCACGTGGCGTAAATGCACGCTAATGGGCCGCTGCAATCACCGAGTTCATGCGTGCAGCGCTGGTTAGACAACCCGGATATGCTGGCATACATGCAGCGCACGACAGTCAAGCTCGCGGACGAACTCGATGCACGCTTGCGTCACGAGGCACAACGACGAGGAATCACCGTGTCGGAACTGACCCGCGAGGCGATCGAAACTCATCTCGGCGTCGGTCGCAAGCGCCGGACACTGTTGGCTTCGGGTTCAGGCAGCAGCGGGCACGATGACATCTCCGAGCGGATCGAGGAGATTCTTTCCAACGAGGTCCAGCCATCTCATTGATCGTCGACGCCGGACCGCTGTACGCCTACGTTGATCGCGACGACCGCCATCACCACGCGTGCCTCGATCTACTCGAGACCCACCCGGGTCCCCTCCTCGTCCCGGTCCTTGTGATCACCGAAGTCACCTACCTGCTGGGCACTCGCCTCGGCGTCGATGCCGAAGTGCGGTTTCTCGGTGATCTCGCATCCGGGAACCTGCTGACTGAGCCGGTGGCGCCTGCGGACTGGCTACGCATAGCCGAGCTCGTCGCCCGCTACCAGGACCTGCCGCTGGGCACGGTCGATGCCTCCGTGATCGCCGCGGCGGAACGGCTCCGTATTCCCGACGTCGCCACCCTCGACCGCCGCCACTTCGCCGTCGTCAAACCCGAGACCGGCCCGTTCAACCTGCTGCCATAGCCCGAGCGGGCCGGCGAACATCTCGGCAACGATTTCAACAAGTACTATCTCGCAGTTGCGTCAGCCCACGCGGCAGCACGATCGGCGCGATGTCCTCGAACAGGGCAGGCCTCGAACTCGGTCTCATCGCTCGACACCTGCGTCGGTGGTGATCAACTCGCCACGCAAACGCGAGCTGCAACTACGAACATTGATGAGCAGATTGCAACTAGGTTGCTAAGCAGAATGTAACGCTTGCGGTGCGCAGATCGCAATACTGTCTCCGCGTCAGCTCCTTGAACAGCAGTCGTTCGGTGCGCTGACGCAGAGGCTCGCCACGCCGCAATCGTCGAGTTCATGATCGGCGCACTACTGACAGGTCCTCATCTCGGCGGACCCCTGCAACGTGAACTCGCTGGAATGCGTTCGGCACGACGAGGCGCCTATCGCGTTGTGTACGAAGTCATCGAGGAGACCCAACTCGTTGTTGTCCACCGCATCGACCATCGCGCAAACGTGTACCGGCCGCGCTGAACACGCCTATCCGAGCAACCTCGCAGTCGCCTTCAGCGTCTCCTGATGGTGATTGCGGGCAGCGTCCCAAGCCTCGCGCGTTGCGGCGGCGACACGC
>JANPBZ010000126.1:0-10926 GCA_031430695.1 Ilumatobacteraceae bacterium | reverse complement strand
GGGAATCCGGCATGTCGAACGAATATCGCACGAGTACGATCGACGCTTCATGGCTGATCCCCTCGTCATCGTGGCCGAACTGCTGGCACCAGCGTTCGCAGCCGTGGCTGGTGGCGATGACGCCGTGGATCCGGTGGTGCGCCCAAGCGATCGGGCCGACGCGCAAGCCAACGGAGCGCTGGCACTGGCCAAGCAGCTGGGTCGCAAGCCGCGCGATGTCGCCGACGATGTCGTGGCCGCCGCCGATCTGGCCGGCAAGGCGACACTCGAGGTGGCAGGGCCGGGTTTCATCAACGTCACGTTCGACGAATCGTTCCTGAGAGAGCAGCTGGCGTCACTGGAGCACGACGAGCGCCTTGGCGTGCGGATGGCGACACTGACCGAGCGGGTGGTGGTCGACTACTCGGCGCCCAACATCGCCAAGGAGATGCACATCGGGCATCTGCGCACGACGGTGATCGGCGATGCGTTGGTGCGCATGCTCGACTTCGCCGGCCACACCGTCATCCGCGAAAACCACGTGGGCGACTGGGGCACGCCGTTCGGCATGCTGATCGAGCACCTGATCGATCTCGGTGAGACCGAGGCAGCGGCAGGATTGAGCGTCGGCGATCTCGACGGCTTCTACAAGCAGGCCAGAGCGAAGTTCGACTCCACCGAAACGTTCCAGGTTCGGGCCCGCAATCGAGTCGTGCTGCTGCAAGGTGGCGACCCCGAGACCCTGCGGCTGTGGAAGCTGCTCGTCGATCTCAGCATGCGCTACTTCAATCGCCTCTATCGAAAGATGGGCGTCCTGCTGACCGACGACGACCTCGCCGGCGAAAGCATGTACAACGATCTGCTGCCCGAAGTCGTCGAGCGGCTGCGAACCGCAGGACTGTTGCAACTCAGCGACGGTGCCGATGTCGTGTTCCCACCTGGATACACCAATCGTGAAGGCGAGCCGCTGCCGCTGATCGTGCAGAAGCGCGGTGGAGGCTTCAACTACGGCACCAGCGATCTGGCATGTGTGCTCGACCGGGTCGAGCGGGTCAAGGCCACCTTGCTGCTCTACGTCGTGGGTGCTCCGCAATCACAGCACCTGTCGATGGTGTTCGACGTCGCCGCGATGGCGGGCTGGCTGCGACCACCCGCCAGGGCTGTGCACGTCGCCTTCGGCAATGTGCTGGGCACCGATCGCAAGATGTTGAAGAGCCGCGAGGGCGAGCCGGTGCGCTTCGTCGATGTCGTCGACGAAGCGATAGAGCGGGCGACAGCATCGGTAAGCGAGAAGAACCCCGACCTGCCCGCCGAAGAGCAGATCGACAACGGTCGCATGTTCGGCACCGGCGCGCTGAAGTACGCCGACCTGTCGACCGACCGGATCAAGGACTACGTGTTCGACTGGGATCGCATGCTGGCGTTCGAGGGCAACACGGCGCCGTATCTGCAGTACGCCTATGCCCGGATCCGCTCGATCCTGCGCAAGGCCGGCGAGGCAGGGTCAGCGGCGGGATCCGAGCCGGTTCTGGTCGTAGAAGAGCGGAATCTGATGCTGCAGCTCCTGCAGTTCGACGCGGCCATCCACGACACGCTCGACAAGTACAGCCCGCATCGGTTGTGCACCTACCTGTTCGAACTGGCGCAGAGCTTCACGACGTTCTACGAGGCGTGTCCGGTGTTGAAGGCCGACGACCAAACGCGACGATTCCGGATTCGGCTGTGCGAACAGACCGCACGGGTGCTCGCCCAGGGACTCGCCCTGCTGGGCATCGAGGCTCCGGAGCGCATGTGACGGCGGTACCCCTATCGCTGTTGCCCGATACTGCCGAGGTGCTGCCAGACGGTTCACTCGCGATCGGCGGTTGCGGCGTGCTCGACGTCGTTGCCGAGTTCGGCACACCCGTGTTCATCTACGACGAGACGCACCTGCGCGCCCGATGCCGAGAAGCTGTCGCCGCGTTCGGTCAGGGCCGGGCGGTGTACGCGACCAAGGCGTTCCTGTGCAAGGCAATGGCTCGCCTTGCCTACGACGAGGGCATGTTGCTCGACGTGGCCAGCGGCGGCGAGATGTACGTGGCGTTGGCCGCTGGTGTGCCGGCCAACGCGCTCACCTTCCACGGCAACAACAAGAGTGTCGACGAGCTTCGCGCCGCGATCACCAACGGCGTGCGGCACATCGTGGTCGACAGCTTCGACGAACTCGATCGGCTCGACGCACTGCATGCCGAGGGTCTGCCGGTGCCTGCGGTGTTGGCTCGCATCACGCCAGGAGTGCACGCCCACACCCACGAGTTCATCGCCACCGGGCAGGATGACTCGAAGTTCGGGTTCAACCTCGGCAATGGTGATGCGCTGCGTGCGGTGGAGCGCATGCGCCGATCCGCCAGCGTCGATCTGGTCGGGGTGCATTGTCACATCGGCTCCAACGTCTTCGCCGCGTCGAACTTTGCCAAGGCCGCCGAAGTGATGGCCGGGTTCGCCGTGCCGCTCGATCTGCCCGAGCTGGTTCTCGGTGGCGGCCTCGGCGTGGCCTATGTGGAAGGCGAGGAAGCGCCGTCGATCACGCAGTGGGGCAATGTGCTGCTCGACGCGTGCGGCGCGCTCGGTGTGCGCAGCCGTGTCAGCGTCGAGCCGGGTCGGGCAATCGTCGCCGACGCGGCCATCACCGTGTACACCGTCGGCACGATCAAGCACATTCCTGACGTGCGTACCTACGTCGCCGTCGATGGCGGCATGAGCGACAACCCCCGGCCGGTCTTGTACGGCAGCGGTTACGAGGCCTTTCTGCCTGCCGACGTTGCTGCGCCACGGACCATGCGGGCGCGCCTCGTTGGCAAGCACTGTGAGAGCGGGGATGTCCTCATCTTCGATGCCCTGATTCCAGAGAAAACCGCGGTGGGTGACGTCCTTGCCACTCCAGTTACCGGCGCCTATGGACGAAGCATGGCCAGCAACTACAACATGTTGACCCGCCCGCCGGTCGTCTTCGTCAGCGATGGGGCCGCCCGCCCGGTCGTCCGCCGGGAATTGATGGAAGACCTGGTGCGATGCGATCTCGACTGATCGGCAACATCCGCAAGTTGGTCAAGAAGTTGGCTCCCAGCACCGCTGCGCCCCTCGATGAACTGCACATCGAATACTCGCCGTGTCTCGACGGCGATCCGGACCCCGGCGAAGTCGTCTGGACGTGGGTTCCGTATGAGGATGATCCGTCGCAGGGCAAGGACCGCCCGGTCGTGATCATCGGTCGCAGGAGCGCCAACTTGCTGGCGGTGGCCTTGACCTCCAAATCTCACGCCAACCAGATGCAGGTCGTGGTCGGTCGGGGCCCGTGGGACCGTGAGGGGCGGGTCAGCTACGCCAAGGTTGAGCGGCTGATCGAGGTCGATCCGGATCGGGTTCGACGCGAAGGTGCCGTGCTCGAGCGCCGGCACTTCGATGACGTTGTCGCTGGAGTGCGGCGGGCACACCGCACTCCGTGACGTCGGGCTGAAAATCGATTGGGCCGAACGGCCCAATCAGGCCGCAATCGCTGTACGTAGCCGTTCTTGACGAATACTGTACGGATATCACCCCGATCGCGGTGATGTACGGCGGGAATGGTCCAAGTGAAGATCTCTCAACTCATGATGTCGGCCGGACTGGTCGCCGCCAGCTTCGTCGGATTCGGCGGCATCGCTCACGCCGCCCCGACCGCCAGCACGGTTGGCGTCGCCTGTGTCAACGGCGACGGTGTCATGAATCTGGCGATCACCAACCCGGCGACCGATGCCCCAGCCGAGTTTGTCGTCACCAACCCCGAGACGTTCGTTGCTCTTGTGATCGAGCTCGATCCGGGTGCCTCGCATGTTGTCGCTGTCGAAGGTCTCTCCGACGGCTCGGTCGTCGTGCCAGTTCAGTTCAACGGCAACGACGCCAGCGTCAGCACACTCATCGCCTGTGATACGCCGCCCTGCACCGACGGCGTGCTCACCACCGTCACCGACGACAGCGGTGTGCAACACGAGGCCTGCGTCGCTTCGGCCGCTGCCGATCCAGTCGCCTCGCCCACCGCAACTCCGGCCAGGTCGTCGCTGCTGCCGCAGTCGGCGCCGCCGACCACATCGCCTCAGCTTCCCTCTACGGGTGCCGGTACAACAGGTGGTCTGATCATTGCCGCCCTGCTGGTCGGCAGCGGTTCAGTGGCCTCGTTGCTCAGCCGCCGCCGTCACAAGGTCTGACCTGGCGGAAAGGGTTTCGGCGGCGACACCCCAACCCGTAGCCTTCCGCCCGTGACCAAGCTCGTGCGGATCGGTGTATTGGGGTGCGGCAATGTCGGTTCTGCCTTCGTCAAGTTGGTGACCGCGCAGCAGGCGACCATCGAAGCGCGTACGGGCGTCCGCCTCGAGGTGGGAGCAGTGGCCGTGCGCAACCTCAGCCGCGAGCGCGATGTCGAACTCGCCCACGGCGTTCTGACCCGCGATGCGCAGGCGGTCGTCGTCGATCCTTCCATCGACCTCGTGGTCGAGGTGATCGGCGGAATCGAACCGGCGCGCGAGCTGATCACGGCGGCGTTGCGTGGCGGCAAGCCGGTCGTCACCGCCAACAAGGAACTGCTGGCCAACGTCGGCACCGAGTTGTTCGCGGTCAGCGACGAGGCCGGGGTCGATCTGCTGTTCGAAGCGGCCGTTGCCGGCGGGATCCCGATCATCCGGGCTCTGCGCGAGAGCCTGCGCGGCGAGCCGATCACCCGTGTGATGGGGATCATCAACGGAACCACCAACTTCATCCTCACCAAGATGACGGAGGATGGTGCCGACTACGGCGTGGCACTGGCCGAGGCCCAGGCCCTCGGACTTGCGGAGCGCGATCCCACCGCAGATGTCGAGGGGTTTGACGCAGGCGCCAAGGCTGCGATCATGGCGTCGATCGCGTTCGGATCGAAGGTGGTGGCCGGCGATGTGTACCACGAAGGCATCAGCGGGATCACCGCTGCTGACATCGGCATGGCCAAGCGTCTCGGGTACGTCGTCAAGCTCTTGGGCATCGCCGAGATCGATGCCGCGACTGGCGACATCGCCGTTCGGGTTCACCCGGCGATGGTCCCGGTCGCCCATCCGCTGGCCAGCGTGAATGGCAGCTACAACGCCGTGTTCGTGGAGGGTGCCGCCGTTGGATCCCTCATGTTCTACGGCCGTGGCGCTGGTGGTTCGCCGACCGCAAGCGCTGTGCTCGGTGATGTGATCGATGCAGCCGTCAACTTGTCGAAAGGCACCCACGGCTCGATCGGCGCATTCGGTCGAGCCCACATCCGGGCGATCGACGAAACGTCGGCCGAGTACCTCCTCAGTCTCGACGTCGTCGACCGGCCAGGCGTCCTGCACGCGGTCACGGGAGTGTTCGCCCGCCACGACGTCAGCATCCGCGCTGCCGAGCAGGAAGGCAATGGGCCGGAAGCTCGGCTGGTGTTCATCACCCACGAGGCGCGCGAGTCGGCCGTACAGGCAACGGTGCGCGAACTGCGCGATCTCGATGTCGTTCGCAACGTCGGCGGGTTGCTTCGCGTGATCGGTAGCTGACATGCGGTACGTCTCGACTCGAGGGCAGGCTGCCGAACTCGGGTTCACCGAGGCGCTGCTGGCCGGCTTGGCGACCGACGGCGGGCTGTACGTGCCGGCCGAATGGCCGTCTCTTCCGCAACGCCGTGACGGCATGGACTATGCAGCGCGCGCTGCCCAGATCATGCAGTTGTTCGTCGGCGACGAGATCCCCGCCGACACGGTCGCGGCCATGTGTGCCGACGCATACAGCACGTTCGATCACCCGGCTGTGGTGCCGCTGGTGCAGATCGACGACGAGCAGTTCGTGCAGGAGTTGTTCCACGGGCCGACGCTGGCCTTCAAAGATGTCGCGCTGCAACTCGTCGGACGGTTGTTCGAATACGTGCTGTCGCAGGAGGGTCGGCGAGTGACCATCGTCGGGGCAACGTCGGGTGACACCGGGTCGGCGGCGATCGACGGCGTGAAGAACTGTGCGCACGCCGACATCGTGATCCTCTATCCCAGCGGTCGCACCAGCGATGTGCAGCGCCGGCAGATGACAACCGTCAACTCGCCCAACGTCCATGTGGTTGCCGTCGACGGTTCATTCGACGACTGCCAGGACCTCGTCAAGGCGATGTTCAACGACGCCGCGTTCCGCGACCGCATGAACCTCAGCGCGGTCAACTCGATCAACTGGGCTCGGGTGATGGCCCAGATCGTCTACTACGTGACGGCGACCGATCATCTGCGCGGTGAGATCAACTTCTGCGTGCCCAGTGGCAACTTCGGCAACGTCTTCTCCGGGTGGATCGCCAAGCAGATGGGCGCACCGATCGGCACGCTCCTGGTCGCTTCGAACGCCAACGACATCCTCACCCGTTTCTTCACCGACAACGACATGAGCACCCGCACGGTCGTGCCGTCGCTGAGCCCGTCGATGGACATCCAGGTATCGTCGAACTTCGAGCGACTGCTGTTCGAGATCAACGGACGCGACGGCGGCCAGACTGCCGAGCAACTCCAGCGATTCCGCGCCAGCGGTTCGTTGTCGATCGAGGGCGACCAGCGCGCCGACTACATCGATGGGGTGTTCACGTCAGTACGTCTCGACGATGACGAGACGCTCGACGTGATCCGTCGCACCCATGCCTCGACCGGCATGTTGCTGGATCCGCACACGGCGGTCGGCGTCGGCGCGGTCGAGCGCGTCCGGTCGTCGATCGACGGGCCGATCGTCACGTTGGCGACAGCTCATCCGGCCAAGTTCCCCGACGCCGTCGAGCGTGCCACGGGGATCCGGCCGCAGCTACCGGCGCACTTGGCTGATCTGATGGAACGTCCCGAGTACATCACCCATCTTCCCAACGACCTGGGCGCGGTCGAACAGTTCGTCGAATCCACCGTCCAGCACTGAGCTACGGTGCGTTCATGGGGTGTCACATCGCGCTGCCGACCGACATCGCCGAACTCACGCCGGCGTATCTCACCACGGCGCTGAGACACGGCGGCCATCTGGCCGACGGTGCAGTGTCGTCGGTCGAAGCGGCCCCGCTGGGCGCCGGGGTCGGCTTTGTCGGCCAAGCCAACGAGCGTGGCAGGCAGTTGCTGGACTGCCTCGGCATGCGCAGTTGCCAGGCCTTGGCCGACTATGGCTGCACAGGATTGCGAACCGGCTGACCGCAAACGATCCTGCGTACACGTTGCGCATCGCGCACCCGTTCGCTACAGTTCCCTTCGTTCGGGTTCCCGAACATCTCGCGGCAACCGCTCCGGTGAAATGACCGTGCGGGGGTGCGGGGGTGCGGAGAGGGCGAATCATCTCGCCCAATCATCTCGCCAAATCATCTCGATGGTGTGGCCGCCGGTCGTGCGCATATTTGGCACGCCGAGCCCACTGTCGTTCCCCAGAAAGCAGGTGGCCGGTGGCCGCGGAAGCTCTCGAACAGTCAATGCTCGAATCCAAGGACAAAGAGCAGCTGCTCGCAATCGCCCAGGCATTGGGCATCAAGACCACATCGCGGGCCGCAAAGGCGACGCTGATCGACAAGATCCTGGAGACCACAGGTGGTGGTTCGTCCGCGCCCGAAATGGCGCAATCGGCGACCAACGGCCGCACCGCGAGGACGCCGAAGCAGGCTGTACCTGCTGCACCGTCGGAGCCTGAGGCCGCTGACGCTCCGCCGGCAGCGGCCGAACTGCCGGCGGGTTCGCTCGACACTGCAGCGCCAGTCGAAGCCGAAGTCGTTCTCGGCCCCGATGGCGAGCCTCTGGCCGACTGGGAGAGCGAGCTGATCAAGTCCGGTGAGGTGGCTGTTACCGAGCTCGCGGTGTCGCCCGCTGCATCCGCTCCCGGCAACACCACCGCCTCAACACATGGCGCCGACGGTGTCGATGGCGACGATGGCGAAGGCGAAGGCGATGCGGAGAGCCGCAACAGCCGCAGGCGACGCCGTCGACGCAACAAGGGTCGTGGCGAGGGACCGCAGGGCGGCGATCAGGAGCGGTTCGAGCGCCCCGACCGTCCCGACCGAGTCGACGACGCAGGCCCACCGATCAGCATGGAGCCCGTCAAGGTGTCGGGCTATCTCGACCTGCGCGACGAGGGTTATGGATTCCTGCGAGTCAGTGGCTACCTCGCCAGCCGCGACGACGCATACATTCCCGTCAAGCTGACCCGCCAGTACGGATTGCGCAAGGGCGACTACGTCACCGGTCTCAGCCGACCAGCGGGTCGCAACGAGAAGAACCCGGCGATGCTCGAGATCCACTCGGTCAACGGTGGCGAGCCCGACAAGGCCAAGAACCGCCCACGGTTCGAGGACCTCACTGCGTTGTTCCCCGACGAGAAGCTACGCCTCGAAAATCCGTCGGACCCCAACAACATGACCGCCCGAATCATCGATTTGATCTCGCCGATCGGCAAGGGTCAGCGCGGCATCATCGTCTCGCCACCCAAAGCCGGCAAAACGACGATCATGAAGACGATCGCAACCTCGATCGAGCACAACCACCCCGAGGTCAAGCTGATGGTCCTGCTGATCGACGAGCGGCCCGAAGAGGTCACCGATATGCGACGCACGGTGAAGGGCGAGGTCATTTCGAGCACGTTCGATCGGCCGAGCGACGAACACACACATGTCGCCGAGCTCGCCATCGAGAAGGCCAAGCGATTGGTCGAGCAGGGTGAAGACGTGGTCATCATCCTCGACGGCATCACTCGCCTCAGCCGCGCGTACAACCTCGCAGCACCGGCCAGCGGCCGCATCCTGTCGGGTGGTATCGACGCCGGCGCGCTGTATCCACCCAAGAAGTTCTTCGGCGCCGCCCGCAACGTCGAGGAAGGCGGTTCGCTGACGATCCTGGCGACTGCGCTGGTCGAGACCAACAGCCGCATGGACGACGCGATCTTCGAGGAGTTCAAGGGCACCGGCAACATGGAACTACGTCTCGACCGCAAGCTGTCCGAACGGCGCATCTATCCGGCAATCGACGTCGACGCATCCAGCACCCGCCACGAGGAGCTGCTGTTCGATCGTAAGCAGTTGCAGATGGTGTGGAAGCTGCGTCGCGTTCTCAGCGGTCTCGCTGCCGAAGGCAACGCCGCCCCCGGACTCGAGCTCCTGGTCGACCGCCTTCGCACATTCCGTACCAACGACGAGTTCCTCAACGAAATCGGCAAGCAACCAGCCATGTGAATGGCGGGTTCGTCGTGCGCATCGCCCGTCCCCGTCTCATTGATTCAATACTGAGTCGTCTGATTCATTTGTGAATCGCACGATTCGATGTAGAATCAGGATGAAGGAGCAGTGATGTACCTCAACGATCCAATCGAGGCGCTCGCCTCACCCGACAAGGCACGGGTACTCACCGTGCTGTACCGCGCCGGGTTGCCGCTGTCAGGTCACATGATTGCGGCATTGACTGGCTCTGTGAGCCAGCCAACGGTGAGTCGACTGCTTGCGGCGTTCGCACGCAGCGGTTTGGTGGTTCGGGTTCCGGGCGGCTACCTGATCAATCGCGAGCATTTGGCGTACCGGGCGGTGGAGGCATTGCTCGACTCGAAAGACGAACTGCGCCGACGAGTCGGTATCGCCGTGGCAGCCTGGAGTGATGGGCCGGTCGCCGTGGTCCTGTTCGGGTCGACGGCTCGTGGCGAAGCCCGTCCGTCGAGCGATGTCGATTTGCTCATCGTGCGACCGCTCGACGTCGCTGTCGACGATCGAGACTGGGCCCGAGCCGTCGCAACGATCGCCGAGCAGGTGCAGCTGTGGACCGGATCTGCTTGCGACGTGCTCGAGTACGATCCTGCCGAACTCGAGCAGCTCACTCGTGGAGGCGATCCGCTCATCGATGCGCTGTTGCGGGACGGTGTCACGCTCGCCGGGTCCGACTTGCGGCAGATCATCGGAGCGTTCGCCGGGTGAGCCCGCTCGAAGCAGCAAGCGGTCATCTCGCCAAGGCTGAGGAGTTCCTCTCCGAGGCAGAGTCCGCGCTGCAGAGTGGGCATCTGAGCGTGGCGACGTCCAACGCGGTGATCGCCGGGATCAACGCCAAGGATGCCATCTGCCTCACGTTGGTTGGCAAGACGTCCAAGTCGGATGATCACCGGCAAGCGGTACCGGAACTCCGCAAGGCCGGCAAGGCAGGCGCGGAGCTGGCATCCACGCTCGACCGTCTGCTCAAGCCCAAGACGAGAGCTCAGTACCAGTCGCTTCCGATGGCACAGAAGGACGCGGAGATTGCCGTGCGTCAGGCCGGGCAACTCGTCGCTGGGGCGAAGGCCGCAACGTGTCTGTAAATAGCTCGGGTTCAGGGGAAACTGGCCGATACACTTAGATCTCGATTTCAACGGAGAAACTCATGAAGACCGATACCCATCCCACGTACAACGACACCACGGTGCGCTGCAGTTGCGGCAACACCTTCACCACCCGTTCGACCCGCGCTGGTGACCTCCAGGTCGAGCTGTGCAACGAGTGCCACCCGTTCTTCACAGGCAAGCAGAAGCTGGTCGACACCGGTGGCCGCGTCGAGCGCTTCAACAAGCGTTACGGCGAGCGCAAGACCAAGTAGTCCGTTCAACGACTCGGAAACGACCCGGCCCAGGTGGCCGGGTCGTTTCGCGGTACGCCAGGCCTCCGTCGAGCGATACAGGTTCGTGACGAAACCCACCTCAAGGTGCGGGCCTGGCCGACCGATGACTGAAACGGACTATCGATCGTGAAGGAGTGTCGGCGTGCCAGTTTCAGACGACGACCTGGCCCACCTTCTACGGCGCACCGAATTCGTCGTTCGCCCCGCCCGTCTCGCTGAACTGAAGACACTCGACCTCGCGACATACGACGCCGTCGTCAACAACGTCATGAATGTCGGCCTCAACGGCAATCCGGCGCTGCCCGCGGAAGTCCAGTCCGAAGGCGCG
>JANPBZ010000125.1:0-3116 GCA_031430695.1 Ilumatobacteraceae bacterium | reverse complement strand
GTATGGATTGTCGTTGATCAACTTCAGGCCTTCTTGGTAGCCGCTGATGCGCGTGACCGTGAGCACCGGCCCGAAGATCTCGTCGTCGTAGCACGCCATGCCCGGCTTGGCGTGATCGATGAGCGACGGCTTGAGGAAGAAGCCTCCGCCCGGCGCATCCTGTCGACCGTCGACGACCAGCGTCGCCCCTTCGCCCTCGGCGGCACCGATGTAGCCGGCAACCTTGTCGCGGTGCTCACCGGTGATCAGCGGGCCCATCTCGCTCTCGGATTCACTGGCCGGGCCGACCTTGATCGCCGGAATGCGGTCCTTGATCTTGTCGACCAGCGCGTCGGCGATCGACTCGCTGGCAAGCACGACCGAGATCGCCATGCAGCGTTCGCCCGCCGAACCGTACGCAGCGCTGACCGCAGCGTCGGCGGCCATGTCGAGGTCGGCGTCGGGCAGAACCAGCATGTGGTTCTTGGCGCCGCCGAGCGCTTGCACTCGCTTGCCGTTCTTGGTGCCGGTCTCGTAGATGTACTTGGCGATCGGCGTCGAGCCGACGAAGCTCACTGCAGCGATGTCGGGGTGTTCGAGGATGCGATCCACCGCGACCTTGTCGCCGTTGACGACGTTGAAGCAGCCGTCGGGGAGGCCGGCCTGCTTCAGCAGTTCGCCGATGAGCATGCTCGTCGAGGGGTCCTTCTCGCTGGGCTTCAACACAAACGTGTTGCCGCATGCCAGGGCGTTGGCGAACATCCACATCGGCACCATGCCAGGGAAGTTGAACGGAGTGATGCCTGCCACCACGCCGAGCGGCTGTTTGATGCTGTACACGTCGACACCCGTGCTGGCCTGCTCGCTGTAGCCGCCCTTCAGCAGGTTGGGGATGCCGCACGCGAACTCGATGTTCTCCAACCCACGTGCAACCTCACCCAGCGCATCGCCCAGCACCTTGCCGTGTTCCTTGCTGATGAGCGAGGCGATCTCCTTGCGGTTGGCATCGACCAGCTCGCGCATGTGGAACATCACCTCGGCGCGCCGGGAAAGATTCGTGGAACGCCAAGCGGGAAAAGCAGCCTTGGCCGAAGCAACAGCCGCATCAACTTCAGCAGCAGAAGCAAGATCCACAGCCGAGGCCTGCTGCCCCGTAGCCGGATCCCAAACCACCCCGCTGCGCCCCGAGGAGCCGTCAAGCACCTTCCCATCAACCCAATGCGAAATCCGATTCATTTCCAGTTCCTTCTTCCTGAATGACGGCGAGGTGACACTCAGCCGTGATGTAGTGAGTTTTTTTAAGAGATTCTTTTGAGGAGAGTGGTGAGAGGGCGAGTAGTGAGGAGTCGATGCTCGGGGTTCGACGACGAGACAGTTGGTCGCCCGGGCTTGGCGACCATGTCGAGGAGCGAACGCCGAGCAGCGGCGACGAACGGCCTAGACGAGGTATTGAGAGAGCCCGCGCTTGATGAATTGACCATGCCCCTTCCGACCGGTGTAGGTGTCGTTTTCAATAACCACAACTCCGCGCGACAAAACGGTGTCGACTTTGCCGTCGATCACCCACCCCTCCCAGGCGGAATAATCCACGTTCATGTGATGCTTGTCGTTGATCCCGATCTTGGTCTTGGTGTTGGGGTCCCAGACGACGACATCGGCGTCGCTGCCGGGGGCAATGACGCCCTTCTTCGGGTACATCCCGAACATGCGCGCCGGCGTCGTGCAGCAGGTCTCGACCCATCGTTCGAGCGTGAGCTCGCCGGCAACGACGCCCTGGTAGATCAACTCCATGCGGTGCTCGACTCCGCCGATTCCGTTGGGGATCTTGGCGAAGCTTCCGAGCCCCATCTCCTTTTGGTCCTTCATGCAGAACGGGCAGTGATCGGTCGAAACCACGGCGAGTTCGTTCATCCGCAAGCCCTTCCACAGATCGCCTTGATGCCCGTGGCCCATCTGGCCGATGAAGTCCGGGTCGTGGTCTTTGCTGCGCACGGGCGTGCTGCACACCCATTTGGCACCTTCGAAGCCGGGCTTGCCGAGGGTTTCCTCGAGCGTCAGCCACAGGTACTGGGGGCACGTTTCGGCGAACACGTTGCGACCCTCGTGACGGGCGGCGGCGATTTCGTTGAGGGCGTCGCCGGCCGACATGTGCACGACGTACAGCGGCACGTTGCCAGCGACGTGACTGAGCACAATGGCTCGATGGGTGGCTTCGGCCTCGAGTGGCGAGGGCCGCGTGTAGCTGTGGAACCTGGGGTCGGTGTCACCGCGGGCCAAGGCCTGCTGCACCAACACGTCGATGGCGATGCCGTTCTCGGCGTGCATCATGATCATCGCCCCGCACTCGGCGGCGGACTGCATGGCCCGCAGCAGTTGACCGTCGTCGCTGTACAGCACGCCCGGGTAGGCCATGAACAGTTTGAAGCTGGTGACGCCCTCGTGGTCGACGAGGTACTTCATCCCTTTCAGGGACTCCTCGTCGACGCCGCCGATGATCTGGTGGAAGGCGTAGTCGATGGCGCACTCGCCCTCTGCCTTGCGATGCCAGTCGGCGAGGGCGGTGTGCACGTTGCCGCCGGTGTTCTGCACCGCCATGTCGACGATGGTGGTGACACCGCCCCACGCGGCTGCGCGGGTGCCGGTCTCGAACGTGTCGCTGGCCAGGGTGCCGCCGAAGGGCATCTCCATGTGTGTGTGCACGTCGATGCCGCCGGGGATCACATACTTTCCGGCGGCATCGATCACCCTGTCGCAGCCTTCGTCGGTGAAGTAGCCGGGTGCGCCGAGCGCAGTCACCGTTTCGTCGGTGATCAGCACGTCTTGGGCGATCACCCCCGTGGTCGAGATGACCTTGCCGTTCTTGATGAGCGTCGTGGCCATGTCAGCGCTCCACCAACTCGTCGTACGCGTCGGGGCGACGGTCGCGATAAAAGGCCCATCGGTCGCGGACCAGTTTGATCTTGTCGATATCGAGGTCGCGCACGATCAACTCGGGTTTGTATGCGTCGCCGACCTCGCCGACGAACTTGCCCTCCGGGTCGACGAAGTAGCTCTGCCCGTAGAAGTCGTTCTCACCGAGCGGCTCGATGCCGACACGGTTGATCGCCCCGACGTAATACATGTTGGCGACGGCGGCA
>JANPBZ010000124.1:0-26474 GCA_031430695.1 Ilumatobacteraceae bacterium | reverse complement strand
GCAGCAGCACCAGCCCCCGCACCAGCCCCAGCACCAGCACCAGCACCATCCCCAGCACCAGCCGCATCACCAGCACCCGCACCAGCACCAGCCCCGGCACCAGCCCCGGCACCAGCCCCAGCACCAGCCCCAGCACCACCGCCGTGCCAGGGTAGTCAGTGCTGATTCAGGAAGTGGCCGAAGAACGCACGTGGCATCGTTCATCAGCACGGTTGATGGGGTCTCCCTGCGAGATCCTGATCGACGGGCCCGTCGAACTGATTCGCCTCGGGTTCTCCCGCCTCCGACAGCTCGAACAGACGTGGAGTCGCTTTCTGCCCGACAGCGAGCTCAATCGTCTGCAGGCACGGCGGGGCAACTGGCTGGAGTGCAGCGACGATCTCGTTGCTGCACTCCAGTGGTGTCGCCGCATGCACGCCGAGACCCATGGGCTGTTCGATCCCTCGATTCGAGCCAGCCTCGAACAACTCGGCTACGACCGCACCTTTGCCGAGATCGTCGAACAAGCGAGCCGACCCAGCGACGCAACTGTGGCGACTGCCGCCCAGGGCCTTGCCGGCCTCGAGATCTCGGACAACTGGGTTCGCCTCGCCCCCGATCTATCGATCGACCTCGGCGGAATCGGTAAGGGCCTCGCCGCGGACCTCGTGGCCGACGAACTCATCGCAGCCGGCGCCAACTCTTCCTATGTCTCGCTCGGCGGTGACATCCACGCGGCCGGCGAGCCGGTCGACGAAAACGGGTGGCGCGTGCCCCTGCTGCATCCCACGACCGGCGATGCAGTTGATCACCACGCGTTGTACTCCGGCGCGCTCGTGATGAGCACGGTGGCCATCCGTCGCTGGGTCCGTGGCGAAGACGAGTACCACCACATCATCGACCCTCGATCAGGCCACCCGGCGCGTACCGATCTGGTAGCTGTTGCGGTTGCAGACCAGACCGCAGCGCGTGGCGAGGCACTCGCCAAGGCAGCAATCATCGCCGGTAGCATCGACGGCGCAGCCCTACTGCGCTCGGCAGATGTGAAAGCCTGGATGATCAGTGCCGATCGCGTTGACGTCGTGCAGGAGTCAGATCAATGATTGCAGTCACCGACAAACTTGCCTGGTACATAGCAAGGTCCAGTGGCATCGTTGCCTGGGCAACGGTCACTGCCAGCATTCTGTGGGGCCTGACCCTGTCGAGTCGACTGGTCCGCAAGCGCGGCGTACCGGCGTGGCTCCTCGATCTCCACCGCTATCTCGGCACGCTGTCGCTCGTCTTTGTTCTCATCCACCTCGGCGCTCTGTGGGCAGACAATTTCGTCTACTTCGGGTGGCGAGAGATGCTGATTCCGATGAACTCGCCGTGGAAGACCGGCGCCGTCGCCTGGGGCATTGTCGGGTTCTACTTTCTCGTCGCAATCCAGGTCACGTCATGGATGATGCGCCATATCAAGCGCAAGATCTGGCACGCCATACACCTCACCAGCATTGCCCTATGGATCACAGCAACAGTGCATACGTTCCTGGCCGGTCAGGACCGTCACAACACATTGTTGCAATGGTTCGTGATCGGGTCGACGGTGCTCGTGTTGCAGCTCACCTTGTTCCGCGTGGTCACACTGCGCAGCGCCCAGAAGTGGGCCCTGCGACCGGAGACGCCGACGAAAGGTCCCGACCGCGTCAGCACGGGCTAGGTTGAGCGACGCATGGGGTTCCGCACCAAGTTGAACGCTGCTTGGAAGTCGTCGCAGTCCATGCTCTGCGTTGGTCTCGATCCAGATCCCGAGCGACTGCCAAACTCATTCGTTCAAGGCAAAGAGGCGGCTTTCGAGTTCTGCAGGGCAATCGTCGACGCCACGGCTCACACGGTCTGCGCATTCAAGCCGCAGTTCGCCTACTTCGCCGCGCAACGGGCCGAGCCCGAACTCGAACGGTTGTGCCACTACATCCACGACAGCTACCCCAGCGTGCTGCTGATCCTCGATGCCAAACGCGGCGACATCGGCCCGACCGCACGGCAATACGCTCGTGAAGCGTTCGACCGGTACGGCGCCGATGCTGTCACGGTGAATCCATACTTGGGCACCGACTCGATCGAGCCGTATCTGTCCTACAGCGAGCATGGAGTCTTCGTGCTGTGTCGCACGTCGAACCCGGGCGGCAGCGATTTCCAATCCCTCGATGTCGGCGGCGAGCCGCTGTACGCACACGTCGCCCGCCGGGCGGCGATGGAGTGGGCAGGAATGGGTGACTGCGGCCTGGTCGTCGGGGCGACATTTCCGGAGGAACTCGGCACCGTACGAAGGATCATCGGTGACATGCCGATCCTCATCCCCGGGGTAGGTGCGCAGGGCGGCGACATCGACGCAACCGTTGCGGCAGGGGCGGCGGCCGACGGGTTCGGGATGGTGATCAACTCGTCGCGAGCAATTCTGTATGCATCGCCCGAAGCGGATTTCGCGGAGGCCGCATGCCAAGAAGCGGTCGCTACCCGCGACGCCATCCGGCGCTGTGCAACGAGGTCAGCAGGTGAGCGAATCGACGGAGATGATGCCTGCGGCGATACGGAGTTGACCAAGCACGTCGTCGCCGACCTCGCCTGAAGTCGCGATCAGCATGACTGCGGTTCCGCCGTCGGCTGCTGCGCCTACGTCCATGTCGGCAATGTTGACGCCGGCATTACCCAGCAGGGTGCCGACGATGCCGATGACTCCCGGACGATCGTCGTTCTTGACCATCAGCATGTGATCGGCCGGCGGCACGTCGACGCTGTGATCGTCGATCATCACGATGCGCTGCTCGCCGCGCCGCCCGACCAACGTGCCCGACAATGACCGATCGCCGCCTCGCAACGACAGGAGGTTGACGAAGTCGGCAGAGGTTGCGCAGTTGGTTTCGCGGATCTCGACGCCGTGGTCTTTGGCGAGTTGTGGCGCATTGACGTACGTGACGGGCTCGTCAGTGACCGAGCCGAAGAATCCCTTCAGCGCCGCCAGGGTGAGTATGCGGGTGTCGTAGCCCGCTATGTCACCCTCGGTGCACACCTCGATCTGCTTCGGAGCGCCCTCGACATGGCAAGCCACCAACGATGCAAACAGCCGGCCCAGTCGTTCGGCGAGCGGCAGGAACGGTCGCATGGTTTCGTTGGCCTCGACGGCGTCGACGTTGACTGCGAACGGTACGAACTCGCCCGCGAGTGCCAGTTGCACCATGTCGGCGATGGTGTCGCCGGCCTTGTCCTGCGCCTCCCTGGTCGAGGCACCCAGGTGCGGCGTGACAATGACCTGCTCGAGGCCGAACAAGGGTGACTCCGTCGTCGGCTCGATGGCGAACACGTCGACCGCTGCACCGGCGATCACGCCGTCGCGGATTGCCTCGGCCAGATCGGTCTCGACGACGATGCCTCCGCGAGCGACATTGATCAAACGCATTGTCGGCTTGGCTTTCAGCAACAGGTCTCGGTTGATGAGGCCCGTGGTCTCTCTCGTCTTGGGAAGATGGATCGTCAAGAAGTCGGCCTCTCCGACAGCTTGGTCGAGAGACAGCAGCTCGACACCCATCTGTCGCGCCTTGTCGGCGGACACGAACGGGTCGTAGGCAACAACGTGCATTCCGAAGGCCCTCGCCCGATCGGCGACGAGTTTGCCGATGCGTCCGAGGCCGATGACAGCGAGCGTCTTGTCGGCGAGTTCGACACCCTCCCAACGTGAACGCTCCCAACGACCGGCGGTCAACGCGGCGTGCGCCTGTGGGACATTGCGCGCCTGTGCGAGCAGCAGGGCCATGGTGTGTTCGGCCGCGGAGATGATGTTGCTCTGCGGTGCGTTGACCACCATCACACCGCGACGAGTCGCGGCCTCGACATCGACGTTGTCGAGGCCGATGCCGGCACGACCGACCACCATCAACTGATCGGCGTGTTCGAGGACTTCGGCCGTGACCTGGGTCGCAGAGCGGATGATCAAACCCTGTGCACCGCGAACATTGACGAGCAGCGAGTCGAGATCGAGCTGCACATCGACATCGTGCCCTGCGGCGCGCAGGCGATCGAGGCCCCCTTCGGCGATTTCTTCGGTAACCAGGATTCGAGCCATTGCCACCATCGTTACCGCCAGAACCACGGATTCGAAAAGAATTGAACGTTCTGTTCACGTCCCACGAGTTGACGGCTATCTTGAGCCGACGCCGTTCTCAAGTAGGAGGTTCCATGTCGTATCCCTTTCTGTCACCAGAGTGGATGAACGCTGCCAAGGCAATCCGCGAGAAGTACGCGGACCAATCTGCCGCCATCACCATCAGTGTGAAGATGAACCAGGTGATCACCGACGTGCCATTCGGTGAAGGCGATGTGCGGTTGTACCTCGACACATCGTCAGGGAGTCTGGAAATGGAGACGGGCGAGTTGGAAACACCTGACCTCACCCTGACCACCGACTACGACACGGCCAAGAAGATATTCGTCGATCAGGACCAAGCCGCTGGCATGCAGGCCTTCATGGCCGGCAAGATCAAGGTCCAGGGCGACATGATGAAGATGATGGCCATGCAAACAGGGATGCCTCAAGACGACATCGCCAAGACGATCGCCAGCGAGGTCAAGGCCATCACCGAGTAGTCGGAACCTGCATCACCAGTTCTCAGGCACGGGCGAGTGGCGCCAGGGCTTCGGCCAACTCGTCGACCGACCAGATCGAGTCGCGATCGACCGATGCTCCGCGTGACCAACTCTCGATCAACGTGACGTTGCCCCCCTGCACGAAGAACGTCTCGCCGGTGAACTTGCAGTCGGTACTGGCAAGGTAGGCAACGAGCGGCGAAATGTTGGCCGGATCCCACTGATCGAAGCTGCCTTCAGCAGCCTTCATGATGTCCTCCAGGCCGGGTGTGGCGAGGGTGAGCCGGGTGCGGGCGCCTGGCGCAACCGTGTTGCTCTTCACGTTGTAGCGAATGAGCTCCTTGGCAACGATCTGGCTGAACGTGGCGATGCCGGTCTTCGCGGCCCCGTAGTTGCTCTGTCCCGGATTCGCAAACAGTCCGGATGTGCTCGATGTGTGCACCAGATTGCGCGGTCTGCGGCTGCCCGCCTTGTGCTGCTCGCGCCAATATGCGGCCGCCCAGCGCGTTGGAGCAAAGTGGCCCTTCAAGTGAACCGTGATGACGGTGTCCCACTCCTCCTCGGTCATGTTCACGACGACACGATCGCGCAGGATGCCGGCATTGTTGACAAGGATGTCGAGATCACCAAAGGTCTCGATTGCGCTGTTGACCAGGTGTTGCGCGCCCTCCCAGTCGGCAACGTCGTCGCCATTGACGATTGCCTCGCCACCGAACGCTTCGATCTCTGCGACGACATTGTGTGCGGGAGTGACATCGGTGCCAGTGCCATCGTTGGCGCCACCGAGATCGTTGACAACAACGCGGGCTCCTTCACGGGCGAAAAGCAAGGCGTGTTCGCGCCCGATGCCACGGCCGGCTCCGGTGATGATTGCAACCCGGCCGTCAAGCGATCCCATGCCATCCTCCTCCAGACGAAGGCACGCTAGCCATCGAGCCCGACGGGAGTGAACTCTAGAAGAAGGCGATATCGATGGCCGAGCCCCGCACAAGAAGCTGGCCGGGCAAGACGTCGACGCCTTGATACTTGGCTGCGACGAGAACCCCGTCGACGTTGCCGGCGACGGTGCCGACAACGAGTCCCGCCGCAGCCAACGTGTCGGTGGCTTGCTGCAAGGTGAGGTTGCCCAGTGACGGAACGCCGACGAGATCAGGTCCCTGGGAGACCGCGATGCTGATGACCGCGCCACGATCAACACTGCTGTCAGGCGGCAGGTCTTGTCGCACGATCAAGCCAGCGGCAATCGAGTCGCTGAATTCCGGCGCAAGTTGAGTCAGCACCAAGCCCTGTGCGTCGAGGGCCGCGGTCGCCGCCTCCACGGTCAAGCCGGTGAGGTTGGGGACCACTCGCGGCTGCGGGCCCGCCGACAGCACGACCACAATGGCGGTGTTCGGCGTCACGGTGTCGCCGGCCTTCAGCCCTGGCTGCTCGGGCACCATCCAGCTGATCACTGTGCCGGTCGGGACCGTTTCATCGAAGACCGGATCCCCTTGCTGCAGGACCAATCCGACGTCGCCGAGACGTGTCGTGGCCTCGTCGAGCGTCAAGCCGACCAAGTCGGGCAGCGGTCGTGGCGCCGGACCCGCGCTGACGATCAGCTGGAACGACTCGTTCTCGTCGACCGTGGTTGCCTCGTCGGGCTGAGTACGAATGACGATTCCGGCCGGAATGTCGTCGCTCGCCTCGCGCGTCACAACGGTGTCCCAGTCGAATCCGGAGATCTGGTTGAGGGCTTCGGCCTCGGCCAGCCCAGCGAGATGGGGCACCTGGTAGGTGCGCGTCTGATCGCGAGTGACGACATAGCCGATGCCACCAGCGGCAGCCGCGAGCAGCAGTACCACCGGGAACACCCATTTGAACCAACCGCGTCGGCGCTGCGGCTCCTGCGCAATCGCTTCCGGTGCCGGCGGCCGCACAGGCTGCGCCGTCATCTCCTCATTGGTTGGCACGTACTCGGTCGTGACCGGAGGCGGTGTGTCCGACTGTCTGGCGACGGGGACGGGCGGTGGCAATGACGGTCGGGTGATCGCACCCGACGAGTCACCGAAGAGCCCCAAGTTCGGCAGATTGATCGGCGTCGGGCGCGGCAACTTCTCGGCAGCCTGCACCAGCGCTCGACCGAACTCGGCGGCCGAGTACCGATCGTCGGGCAGCGGACGTCCGGCACGTTCGAGCACCGCAGCCAGGGGACCGAGATCGGCCGACACTGGCATCAGTCGGCCGATGCGATTCGACAACGTGGCCACTGTCGAGTCGCCGGCGAACGGCACGGTACCCGACATCGATTCGAGCAACGTCAGGCACAACGAATACACGTCGCCTTTCGGGCCTCGACGGCCGGACTCCGCCAGTTCGGGCGCGGCGTACATCGCCAGCGCATTGCTGACGTGAACTCGATCGGTCCACAACGCCTCGCCAACGACGTTGGCAAGGCCGACATCGGTGATGCGCAAGCGCTCGTCGTCACCGAACACCAGCGTCGACGGACGGATGTCGCCATGCACCAGTCCGTTTCGATGAACGACATCGAGCGCTTTGCACGCCTCGAGGCCGATCATCAAGGCCTGCGAAGGCGACAGCGTGCGTCCCCGGTCGAGGTACTCGCGCAGGCTCCCGCCTCCGAGATGCTCGACGATGACGTACATCGCCTTGCGGTCGTTCCAGATGTCGGCGCCCCAGTCGTATATCTCGGCGATGTTGGGGTGTTTGATCGAGGCCCCCTGCTCGGCAGCGAGACGAAAGGCGCGCTCGAACCCTTCTCCTGAGCTGAGATCGGGGTGGACGACCTTGATCGCGACGACGCATTGGTCGACCAGGTCGAAGGCATCGAAGACAGCCGCGTCGACACCACTGCCGCGGCGAGGCCCGAGTTGATAGCGACCCGCCACGACCCGACCGTTGAACTGCGTATCCATCACTGTCATGGGGTACTCAACGTTACCGCGGCATGGGCGCAGTCAGCGTTCATGCGCGAAATCGGTGGGGTGGGGGCGGATTCACGGAAGAATGGCGGAAGTATGAAACGCATGAAGCGGCCGCATCTCGACGCCCAGCAATGGCGGCTCCTGGTGTGCAGCCTGTTGATCGCCGGCGGCCTGGTACTGGTGATCCTCGGGTTCAGGTCATCGGTCACTGGGCGACAGGCATTGGCACTTCCGGCGACGATCGAGGACATCGATCCGGTTCGCGGTGCCGTGCGTGTGCCGGCACAGTCCGAAGTGTTCGTCGATCTCCTGCCGGGCTACACCGGGGTTCTCATCATCGACGACATCGAACTGCAAACCGTCGACCGCAGCGAACTCGGCGCGGCGATCCCGGTTCCTGGTCAGCAGGTATCCCTACCCGCAACGACGATCTACGAGCGGGGTAACGCGACGCTGACGTTCGTACCGACCGAAGGTGCGCCGATCGAGTCGTTCACACAGGGCACGCACACGGCGACGGTGATCTTTTGGAAGGTGATCGAATCGCGCGAGCGCTCGCTGTCGTACACCTGGACCTTCTCGGTCTTCTAGGGATCCGGCAGCTCACCCGTCTCCAACATTTGATCGAATCCGGCGTCGTCGAGAATCGGCAGTCCCAGTGCCTGTGCCTTGGTGATCTTGCTGGCACCCGGCGACTCGCCGACCACGACAGCGAACGTCTTGGCACTCACGCTCCCGGGGCTCTTGCCGCCACGCGCCTTGATGGCGAGTTCGGCCTCCTCGCGTGAATATCGTTCCAACGTCCCTGTCACGACCACGGCCTTGCCGGCCAACACCGGAGCCAGGCGGCTGACCTCGAGCTTGCCGAATTCCACACCGGCGCGTCGCAGCTTGTCGATGAAGATCTGGTTGGCCTCGATGGCGAACCATCTGCGTATCGAACCCGCGATCACAGGTCCGACTCCGTCGGTTTTCGCCAGCTCGGTTTCATCGGCGGCAAGGATTGAATCGAGCGTTCCGAACGCAACACTCAGCGACACGCTGGCCGAAGGGCCGAGGCCCTTGATCCCAAGGGCGGTCAACAACTTCGGCAACGGTCGGGTCTTCGAACCCTCGATCGCGGCAAGCAACTTCTCCGCGCTGATCGCGGCAAAGCCCTCGAGTCCGAGCAGTTGCTCGGCCGTGAGCGAATAGATGTCGGCGGGATCGGCGATCAGTCCGGCATCGCTCAATTGAAAGACGGTGCGCTCACCAAGTCCCTCGATGTCCATCGCCCCGCGGGAGGCGAAGTAGATCACCCGCTGGTCACGCTGGAACGGGCAGGCCGGTTCGACACAGCGTGTGTCCGCCTCGCCCTCGGGACGGACCAGCTCGGTCGCCAGGGGGCACGGGCAGATCTTCGGGAACTGCCACGGTGTGCTGCCATCTTGGCGCAACGAGAGCACTGGCCCGACGACCTCGGGGATCACATCGCCGGCCTTGCGAACGATCACGGTGTCACCGGGACGCACGTCCTTGGCACGGACCTGGTCTTCGTTGTGCAGCGTCGCCATGCGCACGGTCGAACCACCGACGAACACCGGATCGAGCACGGCGAACGGAGTGGTACGTCCCGTTCGTCCGACCGAGACTTGGATGTCGCGCAAGATGGTCGTGCGTTCCTCGGGCGGGAACTTGAACGCGATCGCCCAGCGCGGAGCGCGTGAAGTGAACCCGAGCAGTTCGCGCTGTGCCAGGAGATCCACCTTGGCGACAGCACCATCGATTTCGTACGGCAGGTCGTGGCGATGCTCCTGCCAATGTGCCGCAAAGCCGTACACACCCGCGAGGTCATCGACCAGGCGGACTTCGGGGTTGACCGGGAATCCGAGGTCCCCGAGAAACGCCAGCGTCTGATGATGGCTGGTGAACTCCGGTCCGCCGATCACCTCGCCGAGTTGGTAGCACCAAAAGGCCAGCTCTCGGCTGGCCGTCACCCGGGGGTCCTTTTGTCGCAGGCTGCCCGCGCCGGCGTTGCGCGGGTTGGCGAAGAGAGGTTGTCCGGCCGCTGCGGCACGCTCGTTGAGCGCTTCGAAGCTGGCGATCGGCATGTACACCTCGCCGCGTACCTCCACGACCTCCGGGGCGCCCTTCGGTAACCGCTTGGGCAGCGCGGCGATCGTGGCAACATTGGCCGTCACGTCTTCCCCGACACGACCATCGCCGCGAGTCGCCGCTTGCACAAACCTGCCGTGCTCGTAGCGCAGACTCATGGCCAGGCCGTCGATCTTCAACTCGCAGACGAATGTGGCCGGCGCACCAGCAAGGCCGCGAGCGACGCGGTCGCCCCACTGCGCCAGCTCGACCTCATCCATCGCGTTGTCGAGACTGGTCATTGGCACACGGTGCACAACGGGTGCGAATGTCGCGGACAACGGCGTCGCACCAACCTGAGCGGTCGGCGACTCGGAGGAAGCCAGTTCGGGATGATCGGTCTCGATCCGGATCAGTTCACGAACGAGCAGGTCATACTCGGCGTCGGCGATCTCCGGGCTGTCGAGGGCGTGGTATCGCTCGTTGTGATGGGCGATCTGCCGGCGGAGCTCCGTGACACGGCGATCAAGCTCGGCGGACTCGGTCATGCGTGCGAGTGTAAGCAGCTAGGCACCGAGTGAGAAGCGCGTTGCCATTGCCTGGTCTCTGACCCGTTCACTGATGTCGGCAGCCAGGCGGTGCACCCGCTCGGCCACGGCCGGAGTGTGTGTTCCGAGACCGCATTCGGGGGTGATGATGGATTGCCGGCGAAGCTGGGCCGGGTCAGCACCGCGTTGCACGAGCTCGCACCACAAGTCGCTGAGCTTGCGCCATGGCCGTTCGGCCGAGGTCGCAATCGGGCCCTCGGTCGAGACTGCACCCCAGGCAATGGTCCCACCGTCGCCGATGAAGCGGGCCAGGTAGCCGGCCGATTCGAGCAATCGCGTATCAACCGGCACTGACAGCACGTCGGGCCCGATAGCCACCAGGGAGGCAATGTCGGCCGTGGCGCACACATGCAGACCTGTGACCGCCACCGGCTCGATCGCCGCCAGGGCTGCCGAGACCAGATCGACGGCGGTGTCGGGAGCTATCGGAAACTTCGAACCCATCATCTCATCGAGTGTCGGCTCATCGATGAAGACGACCTGCCGGCATCCCGGCAACGCCTCGGCCACATGGTCGACGAGTTGACGGACGCGACACCGAACTGCGCGCACGGAGACCTCGAAGGCCACATCGCTGCGGAGCCCGGCGCGAACGAGGGCCAGGCCAAGCGTGACCGGACCCACGAATTGCCACTTTACCGGCGCTCTGCGACCGGCTGCTGCCGCCAAGAACGCCCGCCACCCACCGAAGGCATCGTGGTTGAGATCAGTGACGACCGGAGCGTCGGGGTCGAAGCTGGTGGCATCGAAGGCGATGCTGCCGTACTGACCAACGGTGATACCCGTCAAGCCCACCAAGCCTTGCGGGATCATGCCCTCGGCAGGCGAACGCTTCGGCAATGTCGGGATCGCCGGCAACTCGAGAGTCGCCAGCGAAAACGCTGCAGCGGCCGCCGCGTCGCGGTGAGGAAGGCTGCCGATCCCTGTGGCAATGCCACTTGGTAGCTGAGCACGATTCACCCCGGATCCCTCCCCGGCGACATCGTTCCACTTGCGATGGTCGACGCACGAGCCGAACCCCATCGCCGGGCTCGTTGGCCAACGGGCGCACGAATCGGCAAGTCTGGAGACATGCAATCCGCCGGGTCACGCCTTCGTTCGGCGATGACCGCATCGTGGGGGGCACGAATCTTGTGGCTTGCGGTCGGTCTCGGCGGCGTGTGGTCCGTCGGTGACGCCGTCGACGGTCGAACGGCAGCGGTGCGCACCACGATCTCCATCGGTGGCTGGGTGGTATGGGGTGTCGGCGTCGTCGCCCTGGTCGTCCCCTCGACCCTCACGCTCACGCTCATGCGCATGATCAGCGCCCTCGCATGTGGTGCAGCGGCGTTCAGTTGGGCTGCCGGCGCACCCGCAGCGTCCGGGGCCTCATTCCTGGCCTGCACGTTGATCTGCGCGCTGTTGGTCGGCGGGGCGGACTTCGGCCACCACTGCGTGCAGGCGTCTGCCTACGGCGACGAGCAGCGGTTCCTGCTTCGTCCGCCGGCCGCGTTCTTGCCGCCGATCGTGATCGCCGGGCTCGTGTGGGTGGCCGCGGTGCTCGCCGCACCACTGCTGTTGGCGACCGCGCATTGGATCATCGGAGCCGCGGCAACCATCGCGGCTGCCATGCTGACTTGGCTGCTCCTTCCCCGGTTCAACGTGCTTTCGCGACGCTGGCTCGTACTCGTGCCGGCTGGCATCGTGGTGCACGACCGAGTAGTACTCGCCGAAACGTTGATGGTGCTGAAGTCCGAGGTCGCGGGGATCGACTTGGCGCTAGCCGGAACCGAGGCCGCTGACTTCACTGGACCAGCAGCGGGCCACGCGGTGGAGATCGACTTGCGGTCGATGACCACCGCCATCCTCGCCCCGTCGAAGAAGGCCCCGAGGGGCACAGCACTGCACGTGCAATCGTTCATCGTCGCCCCGAGTCGCCCAGGTGCCGTTCTCCGCGGCACCCGCTGAATCCCGGCTGAGGCTATCGGGGCTGGCTATCGGGCGATGCCGCCACCGAGCACGTAGCGATCGCTCGGGTCGAAGAACACCACGCTCTGGCCGGGGGCGACCCGACGTTGCGGACCGTGCCAACGAATCGTGTCACCTTGCAGCCGCGCCGGCATCGTCGCGCCGTGCGCGCTGCACTGCACCATTACGTCGCCGACATGTGGCCGGTCGGCCCACACCACGTCGCCGACCACCATCTCGCCGTCGTCGAGATCCACCTCGTCGCCGACCATGACTGTCGCAGTGGTCTGATCAATCGCCGTGACGTAGCGTTTCGGACCGCCGCCGGGGAGGCCGATGCCACGACGCTGCCCAACCGTGACCATCTCGACCGCGGGTACTTCACCGAGCACGGCTCCAGTGGAGTCGACGACGGTTCCTCTCCGGAACGGAATGCGGGCACCGAGGAACGTCTCGCGTCCACCGGTCTGCGTGATGAAGCACACGTCTTGACTGTCGGGCTTGGCTGCGGTTCGCAGCCCGAGGGCCGCGGCCTTGTCGCGGACCTGGGCCTTGGTGAGGCGCCCGACCGGGAACATGGTGCGTTGCAGTTGGCGCTGTGGCAACATGTGCACGACGTAGCTCTGGTCCTTGGCCGAGTCAGCACCTCGATGCACGAAGTATCGGTCGCCGACAGCCTCGATTCGAGCGTGATGACCCGTGGCAATGGCATCGAAGCCGAGCAGGTCGGCACGTTCGCTGAGGCGATCGAACTTCAGGTGGCGATTGCACTCGATGCACGGATTCGGTGTGAGACCTTGACTGTGGGCTCGCACGTACGGATCGACGACGTGAGTGTTGAAGTCGTCGCTGAAGTTGAACACGAGGTGATCGATGTCGAGTTGCTGGGCGACTCGGCGAGCATCGTCGACATCGGCCACCGAGCAGCATCCGGTGTCGCTTTCGCCACCCCACAGACGCATCGTGATACCCACGACATGATGTCCGGCGTCGATCAACTCGGCTGCGGCCACCGAGGAATCGACTCCGCCACTGAGAGCAACGAGCACCCTCACGATGCTCGCCCCTGACGGCCACGTGCGTCTCGCCCGTCGCGTAGCCTGCGCACCGAGTCGACGATTGCAGACGTCGCCCGGGTGACATCGTCAGCCGTCGTCGTACGACCGAGGGTCAGTCGCAACGCGCCGCGGGCACGCTCGTTGGGCACGCCCATGGCTGCCAACACGTGCGAGGGCTCCATGGCTCCGCTTGCGCACGACGACGCCGCACTCGCGCACACGCCCGCTTCATCGAGCAGATACAGCAGCGCCTCATTCTCGATGCCGTCGATGCACACATGTGCAGAACCGGCAACCTTGTCTGCTCGCGCGACAGTCTCGTGCACATCGTCGAGTTCCGCTCGCAGGCCGTCGACCAGCGAGTTGCGCAGGTCGGCAACTCGCCTGTTCTCTGCGGGCCGCTCGTCATCGGTCGCGCGCAGCGCCGACGCCATAGCGATGATTCCGGCAACATTGTGGGTACCGCTGCGGCGCTCACGCTCTTGACCGCCGCCCACCAGCATCGGCGTGAACACCGAATGCCCGCGAGCCACCAACACACCGACGCCTTTTGGTCCGCCGAACTTGTGTGCCGAGAGCGACAACAAATCAACGTGGGGGATGATCGTGCGCAGATCGAGCCAGTTCGCCGCCTGCACGGCGTCGGTATGCATGACAGTTCGAGGCGAATGGCGGTGAACGACCTCGGCGACCACGGCGAGATCGGTGATGGTGCCGACCTCGTTGTTGACCGCCATCACGCTGACGATCGAGACATCGTCGAGCGACGTTGCGAGTGCATCGAGGTCGACCCGACCGGCTGCGTCGACTCCAACCACACGCCCCTGTCTGGACTCGACCGCATGCAACACGGCGTGGTGCTCGACAGCGGGACACAGGGCGATGCCGCCGCGCTGATCGAGCGTTCCAAAGACGGCCGTGTTGTCTGCCTCTGTCCCACCGCTCGTGAAGATCACCTCGCCTGGCAAGCAGCCGATCACGTCGGCCACATCGTCGCGGGCCTCGTCGATCGCCTTGCGGACCTGCCTCGCAAAGCGGTGCGAACCCGACGGGTTGGCGAACTGCTCGCTCAGAAATGGCAGCATCGCCGCGACCGCCTCGGCACGCATAGGCGTGCTTGCAGCGTGGTCGAGGTAGGCGTAGCCGTCTTGCACGGCGTTCAGGCTACGCCCACGTATTGGCCGTCGACAGCCGTTGTGGTCGAAGATGGTGTGGTGGATGGCTACACCGACTCGACGTACGGCGATGCGTTCGCCGACGTGTACGACGATTGGTATCCGGGCGTCAGCGATGTGGACACGACGGTCAACCTGCTCACACAACTTTCGGACGAGTTCACTTCGTTGCCTGTGCTGGAACTCGGAGTCGGCACCGGCCGCCTGGCGGTGCCGTTGGCCGCACGCGGCGTTCGGGTCGTCGGCCTGGACACCAGCTCGGCGATGCTCGCCAAACTCGCCGACAACGATCCTGCTCGATCGGTGACGGCACATATCGGCGACATGGTCGACGATCAACCAGCCGGCCCGTTCGCTGTGGTGTTCGTGGCCTACAACACGTTCTTCAACTTGCTCAGCGAAGAGCGCCAGCGCGCATGTTTCGCAGCTGTCGCCGAGCGTCTGGTGCCCGGTGGCGCATTCGTGATCGAGGCATTCGTACCCGAGCCACAGCCAGGGTCATCGGTAGCAGTGCGTTCGATGACCGTGGACGCTGTGGTGCTGAGTGTCACGATGCACGACCTCGCCGCGCAGACTGCCCAGGGCCAGTACATCTCGATCACCGGCATGGGCGGAGTTCGCATGCGGCCGTGGGCAATCCGCTACGCGACCGTCGAACAGCTCGACACGATGGCTCTCGATTCTGGACTTCGTCTGGCCGAACGATGGGAAGACGCTGAACGCGCGCCGTTCACCGCCGACAGTCCACGTCACGTCAGTGTGTATCGCACAATTCACAGCACCGTCCGTCCCGAAGCCAGTGCAACCTCGTAAGCTGAAGGTTGCTGTGAGTCAACTGCGTCTCAATCCACTCACCGGGCGGTGGGTCACGATCGTGGCCGAGCGTGCCGAGCGCCCGACCGATTTCGCACCCCGCGTCGCCCAGGTCGAATCCGACCCTGACCGACCATGCCCCTTCTGCCCCGGCAACGAAGAGGTCACGCTTCCTGCGCTCGAGACCGTCGACAAGGGTGGGACGTGGCGCATGCGCGTCATTCCGAACCTGTACCCGGCGTTCGACGGCGACCAGCCGTTTGCCGTGCATCACCGTGGCCCCGTGCATGTCGAGGCCGAGGCCAGCGGCACCCACGAAGTGTTCGTCCTGACCCGTGACCACAACTCCGGTATTCACGCGTTCAGCGATGCCGATGCAGCAGAGATGATGCTGGTGCTGAAGCGCCGCTTCCTCGAGCACGCCGCGACACCCAATGTGCGATACACGCAGGCGATCATCAATCATGGCCGCGAGGCCGGCGCATCGATCGCCCATCCCCACGGACAATTGCTCGGCTTGCCGTTCGTGCCGGGCGAGTTGCTCGAGGAGCAACGCGCGTTCAGCCGCTTCGAAGGCGGATGCATCCTGTGCGCAACGATCGAGGCCGAGATCGGCGAGAGCGAGCGCGTGCTGTTCGCCAACGACGATGTGGTCTGCGTGTGCCCCTACTGGAGCGGCTCGCCCTACGAACTGCTGATCATCCCGCGCAACCACGAGCTTCATCTCGCCGATGCGAGCGACGCGACCTTGGCAGCCGTCGGCAAGTCGATCCGAGACGCCATCGAAGTGCTGCGCGACAGCCACGGCGACATCTCGTACAACATCGGTTTCCACACCGCTCCGCATCACTACAACGGCGCCTTCCACTGGCACGTTCACCTCTGGCCGAAGCTGGTCACCACCGCTGGCTTCGAGCGCGGCACCGGCGTGATGCTCAACATCGTGTCGCCCGAGGCGGCGGCAGCTCAGCTGCGCCGCCAATCCGTCAAGGCCTGATCCGCACATTCGTGTCTCGGCTCAGCGTGGCCATCGAGATCTCGGCGACACCATCACAGGTCTGGCAGGTCGTCGAGCCGATCGAGGACCACATCGAGTGGATGCATGACGCCGTTGCCATTCGATTCCAGACAGATCAACATCGCGACGTCGGCACAACGTTCCTCTGCGACACCAAGGTCGGACCGATCAAGCTCGTCGACAGGATGGAGATCACCGAATGGGTGGCGGGCGCGGCGATGGGCGTACGCCACGTCGGCGTGGTCACGGGCACAGGCAGATTCACGCTGGCGCCGATCGATTTCGGTCGACGCACCCGCTTCGGCTGGGATGAATCGCTGATCTTCCCATGGTGGTTGGGTGGCCCCATCGGTGCACTGATCGGTGGCCGACTCGTCTTGCGCTCGATCTGGAAGCGCAACCTGCGCAACCTCAAACGCATCGTCGAGCAGCGGGTCGCGGCAGGTAGCTAGGCGACTGCGCGCACGGCGGCGGTGACACCGGCGCCGATCACGATCACCAGGATCAGCGGCGCCTTTCGCCATGTGGTGAGAAGAGCAGCACCAACCCCGGCGGCGCGGGCGTCGATCTGCAGGTGCTGGCCGACGCTGAACGTGTCTTTGACGACGAGCGCAGCGATCAACGCAGCCGGGATCAGGGCCAGACAACGATCGAGCACCGGTGGGAGTGCACGATCACCGATCACCACCAGGCCGAGCGCCTTGAACGCGAAGGCTCCGGCCGCCAGTACGAGGACGAGCGTCCAAGTCACGGCCGCACACCGACCAACACAGCCAACGCAGCGCAGAGGATCGGTATGCCCACCGGCACGAACGGGATCAGCGCCAGGCAGATCAGTGCGCCGCACGCAGCCGCCACACGTCCGCGTCCGCTGCGCAGGAGCGGCCACACCATGGCGACATAGGCGGCTGGGAAGGCTGCGTCGAGCCCGAAGGTCTTCGGATCAATTGCCGTGCCCGCCAACGCGCCGGCCAACGTGCCGAGGTTCCAGAACACGTACACGCTGAGACCCGTGATCCAAAATGCAGTGCGCTGGCCCAGGGGGTCGGTTTGCGCCGAGGACATCGCCGTGGACTCATCGATCGTCAATTGCGCTGCAAGAAGCCGACGACCAAGAGACCCTGAAATGCGACGCGACATCGCCAATCCGTAGGCCCCGTTGCGGGCCGCCAGCAACAGTGCGCCACCCAACGCCGACGCTGTCGAACCGCCTGCGCCGATCACGCTGACCGCCGAGAATTGGGTCGCACCGGTGAACACCAGCAGCGACATCACACACGTCTGTGCAACCGACGCGCCCGCGCTGACGGCACCAACGCCGAACGAGATGGCGAACACTCCCACCGCGAAGCCAAGGGTGACACTGGCGGTGATGACGGGACGCATGCGTGGATCACGCCACGCTTCAATCACGGGCGTACCGACCCCAGCAACACGACTCCGAGGGGCGGCAGGTCGAACTCGGCGGACGCGGGCTGCCCCTGCCATGTGTACTCGGTGGTCGATAGAACGGTGGAGATACCACCGCGATAGCCCGAGCCGCCGAACTGGCCACTATCGCTGTCGATCAGTACTTGCCATTCGCCTGGCCACGGCAAACCGACCCGGTGTCCGGGGCGGGGAACCGGCGTGAAGTTGGCGACGCAGGCAACGGCTTGTCCTCCGGCGTGCCCCCAGCGCAGAAAGGCGAAAACCGAATGCAGCGCGTCGTCGGCATCCAGCCACTGAAACCCGGTGGGCTCGTGATCGCGTTCCCACAGCGATCTCCAGTTGGCAGCAACGCGATTGAGATCGGTGAGCAGATCGCGCACGCCACGGTGCGGAGCATGATCGAGTAGATGCCACGGCAACCCGCCGGCGTCGTTCCACTCTGTCCACGGTGCCAGCTCGGCACCCATGAACACCAGCGGGGCGCCCGGCATCGCCCACATCCACGCAAACATCGCCCGAAGGTTGGCAAACTTCTGCCAGTCATCGCCCGGCATTTTCCCGAGCAAGCTGCCCTTGCCATGCACGACCTCATCGTGGCTGATCGGCAGCACGAATCGTTCGCTGAAGGCATACAGCAGTCCGAACGACATCTCACGGTGATGCCAGCGGCGATGCACCGGGTCGGTACTGGCATAGTCGAGCGTGTCGTGCATCCAGCCGAGGTTCCACTTGTGAGTGAAACCGAGACCACCGTGCTCGAGGGCATGGGTGACCTTCGGCCAAGCTGTGCTCTCCTCAGCGATCATCATCGCTGTCGGCGCATCGTCGATGATCGTCGCGTTCAGCTGCCGCAGAAAGTCGATGGCGTCGAGGTTTTCGCGGCCACCATGTATGTTCGGCACCCATCCGCCCGGTCCACGCGAATAGTCGAGGTACAGCATGCTGGCGACTGCGTCGACCCGTAAACCGTCGATGTGGAACTCGTGCAACCAGTACAGGGCGTTGGCAATCAGGAAATTGCGCACCTCGTGACGGCCGTAGTTGAACACCAGCGTGCCCCAGTCGGGGTGTTCGCCCTGGCGCGGATCGGAGTGTTCGTACAGCTTCGTGCCGTCGAACAGCGCCAGGCTCCACTCGTCGCGAGGAAAGTGGGCGGGAACCCAGTCGAGGATCACACCGATGTTGCGCTGGTGGAGTTCGTCGACGAACGAGCGGAAGTCGTCCGGCGTGCCGAACCGCGCCGTGGGCGCGTAGTAGCCGGTGACCTGGTATCCCCACGAGCCACCGAACGGATGCTCGGCGACGGGGAGCAGTTCGACGTGGGTGAACCCCATGGCCTCGACGTGGTCAGCGACCTGGTGCGCGAGCTCACGATACGAATAGACACCGTGCCGCCACGACGCCAAGTGCATCTCGTAGATCCTCAACGGTTGACCCGGCCCGTGACCACGGGCCGACATCCACGCGTCGTCACCCCAGGCGTGAGTGGTCGGCGCGGCGACGACGCTGGCCGTCGCCGGTGGGCACTCCGTGGCGTACGCCATCGGATCGGCCTTCATCATCACGCTGCCATTGGCCGATTCAACGGCGAACTTGTAGCGATACCCGACATCCGCAGACTTGGCGACACCAGCCCACACGCCGGACTTGCCCTGCGGCACGAGCACGTCGCCATCGACCCAACCATCCCAGTCTCCGACAACCCGCACCGACTTGGCATTCGGTGCCCACACTGCGAATTGCACCCCCCCGCCTGCCAACGGATGTGCACCCAGCCACTGCCATAACCGCCGGTGGGTGCCCTCGCCGAAGAAGTGGAGATCGTGTTCACCGAGTAGCACGACGGAAGCGTACGTGACGGCACCGGCGACTACGGTCAACCACTGATGCGCATCCTGATGTTGTCGTGGGAGTACCCGCCGCGGGTGGTCGGCGGTATCGCCGCACACGTCGACGGGCTCGCCAGGGCGATGGCCCGGGCGGGTCACGACGTAGTCGTATTCAGCCTGGATCACCCAACGGCGGGCGACGACGAAATGATGGAAGGCGTCCGCGTCCTTCGGGCAAACGCCGACCTGCCGTGGCTTCCCGACGACTACCTGGTCGCCCGGATGGCGTCAGCGAATCACCACCTCACGCAACTGGCGGCGCGACTCGGGTCGTGGAGACCGCAGGTGATTCATGCCCACGACTGGCTGGTTGCGTGGACGGCCGACACGTTGAAGGCGCTGTGGAGTGTGCCCCTGGTAGCCACGATTCATGCCACCGAGCGGGGCCGCCACGGCGGCTACGTTCCCCAAGGCACGCCTGCCGCGATCAACGCGGTGGAGTGGTGGCTCACGTTCCAAGCGCACCAAGTGATCGCCTGCTCGAAATTCATGGTCCGCGAGGTCACCGACGGATTCGAACTTCCGTCCGAGAAGGTCAACCTGGTTCCAAATGGCATCGACATCGGCCACTGGCTGTCACCATCGTCGCCTGCGCTGAACGGGCGCGAACAACTCGTTGTGGCATGGGGACGAATCCAGTACGAGAAGGGATTCCAGGTCCTGACGAGAGCCATCGGTCACTTGCGCCACCGGCTTCCCAACATTCGCTGCGTGATCGCCGGTCGCGGCACTTACCTCGCCGAGTTGCAGACCCAGATCGACATGGAGGGTGTCAGCGACATCGTTCAATTGGCCGGCTTTGTACCCGACGACGAACTGCGCAGGCTGCTGCAGCGCACCAGTTGCGTCGTCATACCCTCGCTGTACGAGCCGTTCGGCATCGTGGCGCTCGAGGGCATGGCCGCCGGCGCGCCGACCATCGTGGCCCGCACTGGCGGCCTGGCCGAGATCGTCGACGGCACCGGCGCCGGCGTGCTGTTCGAGCCGGGCAATCACATCGCCCTCGCCAACTGCATTGCGGACGTGCTGAATCATCCCGATGTCGCCGACGCGATGCGCACCAAGGCCGCCTCGCTCCTGGCCGGAAGATACACGTGGGATGCCATCGCAGCGACCACCCTCGGTGTCTACAACAAGGCCAAGCGCGGCTGAGACCAGGGCTACCAGATTGGCGTCGCGGGCATCGGGACTAAACTCGCCCGAATGCGTGCCGTCCGCCAGTTCAACGTCGTTCCCGCCATTCCCCCTCGTTTGGCCGCGCTGGGTGCACTGGCGAACAACATCCACTGGACGTGGGACCGCCAGACCCAAGCGCTGTTCGCCCAGCTCGACGCGGCATTGTGGGAGTCGAGCGGCCACGATCCGCTGCGGCTGATCGCCGGCATCACGGCCACCCGTTGGAACGAGCTTTCCGCCGACATCGAGATCGCCTCACTCACCGACGCCGCTGCCGACCGCCTCGCTCAGGCCATCACCGAGCCCCGCTGGTTTCAGGGCCGCTCCGACAGCCCGCTTGAACTGATCGCCTATTTCTCGCCCGAGTTCGGGCTCACCGAAACGCTGCCTCAATACTCGGGCGGGCTCGGAATCCTGGCCGGCGATCACCTGAAGGCCGCCTCGGATCTCGGTTTACCGCTCGTGGCAATCGGCTTGCTGTATGCCGAGGGCTACTTCCGGCAACGCCTCAACGCTGACGGCTACCAGGAGGAGCGATTCCCCCGCCTCGACCCGCACGGCCTTGCCCTGGCCCCGACCGGCGTGCAGGTATCGATCGAGATGGCCGACGACACCGCCCGCCTCAACGTCTGGGAGGTCAAGGTCGGACGAGTCACGCTGTACCTGCTCGACGCGGCCGTCGACGCCAACAGCCCCGAGGTCGCAGCGATCACCAACCGCCTGTACGGCGGCGACATCGAGCACCGGCTGCGCCAAGAGATGGTGCTCGGAATCGGCGGTGTGCGAGCCCTGCGCGCGCTGGGGCTGCACCCGCAGGTCTTTCATACCAACGAGGGTCACGCCGGGTTTCTCTCCTTGGAGCGCATCCGCGAGTTGGTCGAATCGGGCCTCACCTTCACCGAGGCAATCGAGGTCGTTCGCGCCGGCGGCGTGTTCACGACCCACACGCCGGTGCCGGCCGGGATCGACCGCTTCCCCCACGATCTCATGCAGAAGTACTTCGGTAACTTCGCGACGTCGATCGGCGTCGAGTTCGATGAACTGATGGCCGTCGGTCGCCGACCCGACGAGCCCGACGACGATCGGTTCAACATGGCCGTGATGGGTCTGCGACTTGCCGGTCGTAGCAATGGCGTCGCTCAGCTGCATGGAGCCGTCAGCCGTGAGATGTTCCAGGGCATGTGGCCCGACGTCACCGTCGAGGAGGTGCCGATCGGCGCCATCACCAATGGCGTCCATGCCCACACCTGGGTCAGCGACGGCATTGCCGAACTGCTCACCAACAGCGTCGGACCGGTCTGGGATGGAGCCGACAAGGCCTCCTGGGCGGGGGTCACCAAGCTGTCACCCAGCGAAGTCTGGGCGACCCGTACCAAGGGTCGCGCCAACCTCGTCTCGTTCGTGCGCTCCAACTTTGGTGAGGCCCTGCTGGATCCGCAAGCCCTCACCATCGGCTTTGCCCGTCGATTCGCCACCTACAAGCGGGCGACTCTGCTGCTGTCGCAACCCGAGCGACTCCGCCGGCTGCTGCTCGACGCCGACCGGCCGGTGCAGTTCATCTTCGCCGGCAAGGCTCATCCTGCCGACCAACCCGGCAAGGACATGATCCGCGAGATCGAACTGTTCGCCCGCCAACACGAGGTCGGCAACCGCATCGTGTTCCTGCAGGACTACGACATGGCCGTCGCCCGCACCATGTACCACGGCTGCGATGTGTGGCTCAACAACCCACGCCGCCCACTCGAAGCATGCGGTACCAGTGGAATGAAGGCGGCGCTCAACGGTGTGTTGAACTGCAGCATCCTCGATGGATGGTGGGACGAGTGCTACGACGGACAGAACGGATGGGCGATCGCCTCCGCCGGCGACGATGCCGACATCGCTCGTCGCGACCAGCGCGAAGGCACCAGCTTGTTCGGTCTCCTCGAACGCGAGATTGTTCCACTCTTCTATGACCGCGACGCCCACGGTGTGCCCGTTCAGTGGATCGACAAGATGAAGGACAACTGGCGTTCACTGGGACCATTCGTCACTGCGGCCCGCATGGTGCGCGAATACACCTCCGAGCTCTACGAACCTGCTGCGGCCAGTGCCACATCGATGCTCGGCGACAACGCCGCACGGGGCAAGGCGTTGTCGAGTTGGAAGCACCACGTCGCCACCGCCTGGGCCGACGTGAAAGTGGTTGACCTCGACGTCGACACAGCGGCCGCGCACGAGGGCGACCAGCGCGTCGTGCGAGCTCATGTCGAATTGGGTGGCCTCGACGCAGGCGAGGTCACCGTGCAGGCGTTGCACGGACCGATCGATTCGTCGGGCTCGTTCATCAGCACACCGGCCACCGTGACGCTGGCGCCAACCGGAAGTGAGGCGTTCGAAGGCACCTACGCGGTCGGCGAGGCTGGGCCATATGGAGTCACGGTGCGCGCAATCCCGCATCACGTCGACTTGATCAGCCCGATGGAGATGGGGCTCGTCGCCTGGGCCCGCTAGGCCGATCGAGCCAGTTCGACCTTACAATCCGACGAACTCGGCCTTCCCCGGGCCGTCAGCCAGGAAGCTTCGCACGCCGATCTGGCTGTCTCTGGTGTGAAAGACCGCCTCGAACAACTTGCGTTCCAACGCCAGCGCCGCTGCCAGCGGCTCGCCCATGCCAACGTCGACGGCACGCTTGACCATGGCCTGGGCCTGCAGCGCCCCACGAGCCACCTCCGCCGCCAGGGCCGTGGCACGCTCGTGCAGTGTCTCCGATGGCACCAACTCGTCGGTGAGCCCAATCCGCATCGCTTCGTCGGCCTTGACCTGTCGACCGGTGATCATCATCTCTTTGGCTTTGCTGCGCCCGATCAGTCGTGGCAGACGCTGGGAACCACCACCCCCGGGAATGATTCCGAGCAGGATCTCGGGCTGGCCGAACACGGCACGCTCGCCGGCAATTCGGTAGTCACAGGCCAGCGCCAACTCGCATCCTCCGCCCAACGCGTAGCCACTGACCGCGGCGATGACGAATCTCGGAATCTCGGAAACCGCCTTCAGCGCAGCGTGGAACGCTGCGGTGATGTGACGGCCCTGTTCGGCGTCGCCGAACTCGCTGATGTCTGCGCCGGCGGCAAAGATCCGCTCTCCGCCGGTGATCACGACCGCACCCGGCGGGTGGGCCGCCAAGTCCTCGGCGATAGCCCGCAACTCGGCGAGCACGCCGAGCGACAGGGCGTTGACCTTCGGATTGTTCAATGTGATGACGGCTACGCCGTCGTCACGTCGTTCGACGAGCACCAGTTCTCCCATGCCCGCCACCCTACGCGCTCCCTCGATCGCGCCCCCACACGACAGCGAGTGTGAGCCCGGTGTCGCGGTCGGCGCGGCATTCGGCTCACAGTTGATCGGCTACCGGTCGGTTGTGAGCCCGGTGTCGAGCAGGACGGCACATCCGACTCACAACCGTTCGGGCTACGACACTTCTTCCGCTCCTGGCATTCCGCTGATCCTCTTTTATGATGATGAAAGACGACTCCGAACCACCCGATATTTACCTCCTGATGGCCGGTCAGCATGGTGCGGCAGCGACGACGCAAGTGCGGAAGAGTCTGCAGTGGCGGCAGCAAACCTCGCTGATCGGCGCGCAGGTCTGGCGACGAGACGACCAACGAGTCGTCATCAGCAGATCGACACCCAACACCTGGCACCAACGAGTGATGGTCGCCACATTGGCTACACGTGGTGTCGCGTCACACTCGACTGCGGCGAGACTGCACGGTCTCGACGGGTTCAATCGACGCGATGAGATCCACATCACACTTCGGTACAACCAGCGCCGACATCCTCACGCGAACGCGCAGGTCCACATCAGCCGCGTGTTCGAGGGCTCGGACCAACTTCCGGTCGAGTGCATTCCAACGGTCATCCTGCCGGTGTGCCTGATCCAGGTTGCCGAGCACTCGGACGACGACATGATCAGGGCGCTCGAAGGCGCTATGCGTGACGGGATCAATCCGACTTGGGTCCGCCAGGTCGCAGCCCGATACGACAGGCCCGGCAACTCGGCTACGCGGCGTCTACTTCGGGCATTGGACGAACGCGTCGATGGCATCCTGCCGCGCAGTTGGTTTCAGCGGCTTGCCGCACGCGTGCTCGCCGACCTGGGGATTGCAACGGTCGATGAGTACCCGGTCTACGAGGGTCGACGGCACTTGGCCGATCTCGACCTGGCGATCCCAGATCTCCGAATCGGCGTCGAGTGTCAGAGCTGGAAGTGGCACGCCGCTCCTGAGGCGCAACGACGCGATGCTGCCCGAAAGCGGGCCCTTCGCAGGCTCGGGTGGGACATCACCGACCTGTGGTGGAGCGATCTCGATCGGATCGACGACGTTCTCGAGACTCTCCTCGTCATCATCTCCGAGCGCCAGCCCGACCAGGTGTGAGCCCGGTGGCGACTCCTGACGCGACATCCGACTCACAGTTGATCGGAAGCGCTAGCCGCCGATGCCGTCGAGCATCTCGTCGGCGGCGGTCCATGGATCAACAAGGTGCGCGGCAACGTCGGCCTGCAAGCGATCCCATCGCTCGCCGGTGGTCAACTGACGAGCGCGAAGTTCGAGGCGGCGGGCGACGATCTCGCGCAACTCCTCGCCGACACGGAACTGACGGCGGCGGATCAACTCACCCGATGCTTCGATCGCAGCCCGATGGGCGACAACTGCGTCCCAATACTGGGCCACACCCTCGTCAGTGATGGCCACGACGGGCAGGATGGGCGGTCGCCAGGCGTCCGTCGCCAGGTCGGAGAGCTCGAGCATCTGCTCCAGGTCACGGCGGGTCTCGTCGACACCTTTGCGGTCGGCCTTGTTGATCACGAAGATGTCGGCGATCTCCATCAAGCCGGCTTTGTTGGCTTGCACCGAGTCGCCCCAGCCGGGGTTGACGACTACGACCGTGGTGTCGGCTTTGCCGGCGATCTCGACCTCGACCTGACCAACGCCGACTGTCTCGATCAGCGTCCACGGTCGACCGATCGCGTCGAGCAGTCGCGCTGCCTCCGGTGTGGCCAGGGACAGACCACCGAGATGGCCCCGCGTTGCCATCGAGCGAATGAAGACGCCAGGGTCGGTGGCGTGGTCTTGCATTCGCACGCGGTCGCCGAGAATCGCACCGCCGGTGAACGGCGACGACGGATCGATCGCCAACACTGCGACCTCTTCGCCCTGTGCCCGAAGGTGCCCGATGGTCGCGCTGGTCAGCGTGCTCTTGCCCGAACCCGGCGCGCCGGTGAGACCGACGAGGTAGCCGTGGCCGCTGTGGGGATGCGCCAGCCGGGCGATCTCGCGAGCCTCGTCGCCGCCGCGCTCGACCAACGACAACAGGCGAGCCAACGCGGAACGATCGCCATCGCAGGCGGCGCCGAACAGTTCGGCAACGGGGCGGGTGCGGCCTGCCATCTAGTCGATGTTGACGACTTCGGTCACGCCATCGATGCGATCGCGCATGATGCGTTCGATACCGGCCTTCAGCGTGCCCGTGCTGGCCGGGCACGTGCCGCACGCACCCACCAGCGTCACGGAGATCACTCCGGTCTCCTCGTTGACGTCGCGCAGCACGATGTCTCCACCGTCGGCCTGCAGCGCCGGGCGGATGACTTCAATGGTTTCTTCGACTTGGGCACGCATGGTGTCGACGTTCTTTCGGTGGAGGCCGTCTGTCATTGAAGCAGGATCGACCGTAGGATTGCGACTCATGACAACGTTTCGTTCGTCACTCCTCATTCCC